>JAWSUU010000047.1:0-15375 GCA_033549325.1 Bacillota bacterium
TAAGCCGTATGCCTTAATAGGGCACGTGCGGTTTGATAAGGGGGAAGCCAAGAAATTGGTTTCCCTACTTTATTATTTTTGTAAAAAGCAATAAATGTATAAGATGATGTAAAATTGGATATAATTACAATAAGAGTGATAAGAATAAATTGTTAGGAGGAGCGAGATGACAGTTAAAGAATTAAGTTATAAGCAACTGAAAAACTACTGTTCAGATGAATGTACTCAATTTAAAACAACAGCTGATCTTAAACCCTTGGAAGGGATTATAGGACAGGATCGGGCTACGAAAGCTATAGATTTTGGGTTAAACATAAAGAAAAAAGGATACAATATATTTGTGTCCGGAATCAGCGGTACCGGGAGAAGCTCATATATTCAATTGATAACAAATAAAAAAGCCGAAGATAAACCAATTTCAAGAGATTGGGTCTATGTTTACAATTTTAAAAACCCCGACAATCCTTTAGCTATAGACTTAGAGGCCGGGAATGGAAAAAAATTCCAAAAAGCAGTAGAAAACACAATAGTATTCATAAAAAAAGAAATGGAGAACACATTTACCAGTAAAGAATACGAACGTAAAAAAGGAATGATAATAAAAGAACTAAATCAAGAATCCGAAAGTATAATGAGTGAACTCAATGAACTTGCTAAAGAATACGGATTCACATATACAAATACCGATAGAGGTCTCATTAGTGTTCCTTTAAAAGAAGATGGAACACCTATGAAAGAAGAAGATTTTCGAAACATGGAAAAAGATGTTTACGAAAAAATTCAATCAAAAAGCAATGAATTAAATTTGGCAAGTATAGATTTATTTAAGAAACTTAGAGACATTCAAGATGAATTTAGAGATAAAGTAAAAGAACTTGATACAAGAGAAGCTAATAAAATAGTAAAATTACATATAGATAAGATTAAAAAAGCATTTAAAAATGAAAGGATTAGGGCACATTTAAAAGAAGTGCAGAAGGACATAGTAGAAAATGTAGATATGTTTAAATCTGATGACAACAAAAATAATAAAAATCCTTTTTTAGCATTTCAAAAAAAATCATCGGAGAACTTCTTTGAAAGATATCAGATAAATCTTTTTATAGATAATTCAGATAAATCACATGCGCCGGTAGTATTTGAAACAAATCCTACTTACAATAATTTGCTGGGAAACATTGAGTATGAAAATGAAATGGGAGTATTAAAAACAAATTTTTCCAAAATAAAACCGGGATCTCTACATGCTGCAAACGGTGGGTACTTGATAATGAATGTAAGAGATCTACTCGAAAACATATATACCTGGAAAGGTTTGATGCGATCCCTACAAAATGATGAAATAAAAATAGAAAGCATGCAATCTATGATGGGATATCCTGTAACATCAGCATTAAAACCAGAAGCGATTCCTTTGGATATAAAAGTTATATTAATTGGTGATCCGAGAACATACTCAATACTTTACTCTTATGATGAGCAGTTTCCAAAACTATTCAAAATAAGGGCAGATTTTGATATAGAGATGGATAGAACCAAGGATAATGTAATGAAAATGCAGAGTTTCATAGCCAGTCACTGTGAAAAAGAAAACATTAGACATTTTACGAGAGAAGCTGTTTGCAAGGTAGTAGAACATAGTTCTAGAATTGCAGATAGTCAGAAAAAACTAAGTTCTAGATTTAATCAAATAGTTGAAATACTATATGAAGCAGATGCCTGGGCGGAACAGGATGGTTCTGATAAAATTGAGCTTAAACATATTGAAAAAACTATCCAGGAAAAAATATACAGAAATAACATGTATGAAGAAAAAACCCTTGAATATTTTGAGGATGAAATATACCTGCTAGATGTAGAAGGAGAAAAAATAGGAGAAATAAACGGACTGGCAGTTGTAGGAACTGGTGAATACTCCTTTGGTAAACCAAGCAAGATAACAGTTTCAACCTATAGAGGAAAATCAGGACTTATTAATATAGAAAGAGAAGCAAGAACCAGTGGAAAAATCCACGATAAAGGTGTAATGATAATAAACGGATATCTGGGATATAAATATGCTCAGGAAAAACCACTGGCTTTATCAGCAAGTATAGTGTTTGAACAGCAGTACTCGGGAATAGATGGAGATAGTGCATCCAGTACAGAGCTTTATGCTATAATGTCAAGTCTTTCCGGTAAACCTATAAAACAATCTATAGCAGTTACAGGTTCTGTAAATCAAAGAGGTATGATTCAGCCAATAGGTGGAGTTAATCAAAAAATAGAAGGATTCTATAAAGTGTGTAAAATTAAAGGATTCAATGGAGAGCAGGGAGTTATAATTCCAAAGCAAAATGTAAATGATTTGATGTTGAAAGAAGAAGTTATAGAAGCCGTTAAAGAAGGAAAATTCCATATATATGCAGTTGAAACCATTGAAGAAGGAATAGAAATACTTACAGGAGTAGAAGCCGGAAAAAAAGATGAAAAAGGCAAATATCCGCAAGGTACTATACACTACCTTGTTGACAAAAAACTTCATGAATATTTTAAAAGTACAAAACAAAAAAATACCAGTAAAAAAATTAAAACAGAAGATAAAAAGTAGATAATTAAAAATTTTTTGAAAAGCTGCTGCTGAACTCATGTTTTTCAGCAGCTTTTTTTATTTTTTACTTAAAATTAATTAATTAATCTTAATATTTATGATATTATTAATAGGTATTAAATCAAGCAGGTGACATATGAATAAAGAAAATACTTTTAAGAAAAAACTAATAAAAGAAGATATATTTTACAGGATTATGATGCTCATCATAAGACCATTTCTACCCTTAAGGTATAATATAACGAAGAAGAACAGTGAAATTTTACACAAGGATAAGCCTTATTTAATAATCGGTAACCATGTGATGGCAGAAGACCCTGTTATAATTAATTCCCACTCAAATAAATTAATTAGATATATAGCTTCAGACACCAACTACGATACTTACTGGAAGAAAGTTATTCTCAACTTAGGAGGAGCCATACCTTTTTCAAAAGGAAATTCAGATATTAAAGCGGTTAAGCATCTTTTAAGACTGACTAGAGCAAATAAACCTGTAGGTTTATATCCGGAAGGTGGAAGA
The DNA here is from genome assembly GCA_033549325.1 of Bacillota bacterium. Taxonomy (GTDB): domain Bacteria; phylum Bacillota; class Clostridia; order Tissierellales; family Dethiosulfatibacteraceae; genus UBA8670. The sequence goes on from JAWSUU010000047.1 coordinate 3,114, forward strand.
TGTTGGTCCGGAGAAACTGAAGAAATAATTTATTCTACAGCAAAGTTAATTAAGATGCTTGGAATACCAGTGTATAAGGTAATAATAAAAGGTGGATATCTCAAAAAGCCTAGATGGGCTCAGTATTATAGAAAAGGCAAAACATATATGGACTATGAAGTGCTGTTTAATACAAGTCAAATAAAAAAAATGTCTGAAAAAGAGATATATATAAAAATGAAAAATGGTATATATCACAATGAATATAAGTGGCAAAGAGAGAACAAAATAGAATTCAAAGGTAAAAACAAAGCCGAACATATAGAAAGACTTATTTATATTTGTCCAAAGTGCAAAAGCATAGATTCTATACACTCTCATGGAGATAAATTTAAATGCAAAAGCTGCAATGAAGAATGGATGATTGATAGATACGGGTTTATTAAGGGAAATTACTTTAAAGATACTGTAGAATGGAATAACTGGCAAAAAGATTTGCTTTATAAAGATTTGGACCTAGAAAAAATAAACATTATTACCCGAGAAATAAACCTTAAAAAATTCAATATTGAGGGAGAAAAAATCGTAGACGAAAAAGTAAATATAAAATTAAATTCCAAGTACATTCAAATAATAGGAAATAGTATAGATGAAAAATTAAATCTTGAAAATATAAAAGCTGTAAGCATAACCTTATTAGATATTTTTGAATTTTATAACAATAAAGAAGAAAAATATAGAATAATTTTTAATCCAAAATCAAATCCTTCAATTATATTATTTCTAGAAACAATAAAATACTACATAAGGAGAAGAAAAAATGAGAGATGATTGGACAGTAGTCTTATATGTGCTTTATGTTTTTATCTTTATGATAATAGCAAAATTAATAAAAGAAAAATTAGGAATTTTTAAAAGCATAATTATTCCAAATGCATTACTGGCAGGAATTTTAGGACTTATAGCTGGCCCGGAAGTTTTAGGAATAATAGACTTTGAAATTGAATTTTATGAATCTATAGTATTTCATTTTTTAGGGATAGGATTTATAGCACTGACTTTATCAGAAAAAAATACAAAACAGAGACAAAATTCTGTTAATTCAGGATTATTCATATTATCAACCTACTGTTTTCAAGCAGTATTGGGAATGATAATTGTGTTTATTATGATAAGCACGGTAAAGCCGGATCTGTTTTTTGGATTAGGGCTAATGCTACCTTTAGCCTTTGGTCAGGGTCCTGGATTTGCAACTGCTATAGGGTCTTCCTGGGAAGAAGTACTAAACTTAGGTTATACTACTCAGTATGGACTAACTTTAGCAACAGTTGGTTTTTTAGTAGGAGGAATTTTAGGTGTAGGACTTCTTAACTACTACAGTAGAAAATACGGAGTTAAGACCCACAGTCTAAGAAATTTAGGAGGAGTTAATAGAAAAAATTACGAAATAAAATCTGTTTCAGAGATAAACTTCTATGATATGCTTACCACTCAGATTGTTTTAGTAGCGGGAGTGTATTTTATTACCTACTTTGTTATGCTGTACTTGACTCAAGGTCTGAATTCATTAGGTGAGATAGGTGGTACTATAGGTAGTTTGGTAAAAGGCTTCAACCATCTTTTTGGTATTGTTGTAGCTATACTTCTTAAAAAATTATTTGAATATTTAAAGAAATATAAAAATGCAAGAACATTAGAACTTACTGATGGATATCTAATGCATAATATAGCATCTTTTTCTTTCAATATAATGATTACTGCTTCAGTTATGGCTATATCTATAGTCACAATAAAAGAATACTGGGAACTTTTAATATTTATTAGTTTAGTCGGTGCAGTTGGAACCCTTTTATTTGTTACATACTTCGCCGAAAGAGCTTTCAAAAATAATCAAAAATTATATTCTCTGGCAATGTTTGGAATGCTTACAGGTACGGCATCCACTGGATTAGCTCTTTTAAGAGGCTTAGATCCAAACTTAGAGACGGATGTAGCAGAAGATTTAGTCCTTGGCAGTGCTATAGCTGCACCTTTAGGTATACCACTTATGGTAGCTTTAAGCCAGCCAATAATAGGGTATAAGACGGGAAATCCAATCTACTATTTAGTTACCTTTGTAGCTATATTCGCCTACGTGGTAATAATTATGACTATAATGCTCCTAAGAGCAAAAAAAGCTAGATTGAATAAATAGTAAATTTATGGTATTATATTTAATACTTTTGTAATTGTATAAAACTGTAGCAAATGTTAATATATAAATAGAGACGAGAAATAGAAATTGCTGTACTTTTACGTAATCTCGATTATTTTCAGAGTTTCATAAGAGATTGATAATGTACAGTTTTTTCATGGATATATATGTAGTTAGGAGAAATTTATGACAAAAACAAAAAGAAAAACAACTATCGGTGGTCAAGCCCTTATAGAAGGGATAATGATGAAAGGACCTCATAAAATTTCAACAGCAATTAGAAAACCAGATGGTGAAATTACTATAAGAACAAAAAAGTTAAAATCAATTTTTAAAAAAGATATTTTCAACAAACCTATTATAAGAGGAAGTTTAGCTCTAATAGAAGCTATGCTTGTTGGAGTTAAAGAATTAATGTATTCTGCCGAATTTTATGAAGATGAAATAGAAGAAGATTTCTTGGATAAAGCTTTAAGAAAAATATTCAAGGACAAGGCAGACACAGCCATTATATATGCTTCTGTAGCCTTAGCACTATTAATTTCAATAGGTGTATTTATATTAGGTCCCTCATTAATAACAAATTTACTAAGAAATATTGTACCTGTACCAATACTATTAAATTTAATAGAAGGATTTATTAGAATTGGGCTCTTTGTAATTTATGTTTATTACATTTCAAAACTTGAAGATATTAAAAGAGTATTTATGTATCATGGAGCTGAACACAAGACTATTTACTGTTATGAAAATATGGAAGAGTTAACTGTAGAAAATGCAAGAAAATATACTACTCTTCATCCTAGATGCGGGACATCTTTTATAGTAAACGTACTTTTAATAAGTATAGTTGTATTTTCCTTTTTTGGATGGCCGAATCCCTTAATGAGGATAGTAATAAGATTAGCTATGCTTCCTCTTATAGCAGGAATAGCATATGAGGTCAATAGATATGTTGGTAGAAACGATGAAACCCTATTTGCAAAAATAGCAGCTAAACCGGGATTTTTGTTTCAGAAACTTACCACAAAAGAGCCCGATGACTCAATGCTTGAAGTTGCAATAGCAGCTCTAAAAGAAGTAATACCTGAAAATAAGGATGATGATAAGTGGTAGTAAAAACAATTAAAAAAACTGTAGCTGAGGGAATAAAAAAATTAAACAAAAGAGAGTTTAACAATCCCTTTCTTGAAGCGTACATGATTTTAGAATATTTATTAAACAAAGAAAAATTATTTCTTATTACTCATGAAGACGAAGAAATAGAAGAAGAAACTTATAGAAGGTATTTAGAACTTATAGAAAAGAGAAATACAGGATATCCTATACAGTATATTATTCATAACCAAGAATTTATGGGTATTAATTTTTACTTAGACGAAGACGTTCTTATACCAAGACCGGATACTGAAGTTTTAGTTGAAAATGCCATAAAAATAGCAAAGTCAGATTATTTTAGTCATAAGAACATAAAAGCTTTAGATATAGGTACAGGAAGTGGAGCAATAGCTGTTAGCTTTGGATATTACTGTAGAGATGCGGAGGTTTTAGGAGTAGATATAAACCCTAAAGCTGTTGAAATAGCTAGAAAAAATGTAAAAGAAAACAAACTTGACAATGTAAATATAATAAAAGGTGATTTGTTTATGGAAAAATTCGACTTTCCAAATGAAAAGTACGATATTATAATGTCAAACCCACCTTACATTAAATCAGAAGACATAAAAAAGCTGCAGCTTGAAGTAAGTCAATATGAACCTAAAAATGCATTAGACGGTGGAGATAGCGGCCTTAAATTTCACAGTCAGATCTTAAAAATAATACCGAATTATTTAAATGATAAAAGTGTCCTTATAATGGAAATAGGATGGGACCAAGCAAAAGAAGTGGTAGATATTATGCGGAAAATAAAAGGATTCAAAAAAGTAGAAGTAAGAAAAGATATAGCAAAAAAAGATAGAATTGTAATAGGTTATTACAATAGATTAGAGGTGTAGAATGTTAGAAAAATTAGATTTTTTAGAAGAAAAATACAAGGATTTAAATAAAAAAATATCAGACCCAAAGATTATAAATCAATCTAGAAAATGGCAAAAATTAGTCAAGGAGCATGCTCATCTTGAGCCTATTGTCCAGAAATATAGAGAATACACAAAGGTAGTAGAATCTTTGGAAGAAGACAAAGAGATGCTTCAAGGCAAATTAGATGATGATTTCAAAGAAATGTTAAAGGAAGAAATCAAAGAACTGTCAGAAAAAGAAGAAAAGTTTAAAGAAGAACTTAAGTTTCTTCTCATTCCGAAAGACCCAAATGATCAGAAAAACGTAATAGTTGAAATAAGAGCTGGTGTAGGTGGAGATGAAGCAGGGTTATTTGCTGGAGACCTGTTTAGAATGTACACCAGATACTCTGAAAGACAGGGTTGGAAAAACGAAATAATGAGTTTAAGTGACTCAGGGGTAGGAGGATATAAAGAAGTTATCTTTATGATAAAAGGTGATGGAGCCTACTCAAAACTCAAATACGAAAGTGGTGTTCATAGAGTGCAGAGAGTACCGGACACAGAGTCCAGCGGTAGAATTCACACCTCATCAGCTACAGTTGCAGTGCTGCCAGAAGTCGACGATATTGACATAGAAATCGATATGAACGATGTAAGAGTTGATGTATTTAGGTCATCTGGAAATGGTGGGCAGAGTGTAAATACTACAGACTCCGCAGTTAGACTTACTCACGAGCCTACGGGTTTAGTAGTATCATGTCAGGATGAAAAATCTCAGCACAAAAATAAAGACAAAGCTTTTAGAATTCTAAAGGCAAGATTATACGATAAATATCAGCAAGAGCAGGACGATGAACAAGCTGAAGCAAGAAAAAGTCAGGTAGGTTCAGGAGATAGATCCGAAAGAATAAGAACCTATAATTTCCCACAGGGAAGAGTAAGCGACCACAGAATCAATCTCACACTTTACAAACTGGATGCTTTTTTAGATGGTGATTTAGAGGAAATGATAGATGCTCTGACTACATCAGATCAAACTGAAAAATTAAAGAAAATAGAAAAATAAAAAAATTGCCGTAAAAAATTACGGCAATTTTTGTTTAATAATTTAGTATTTTTCAAGAAGTTTGCTAAATGCCTCCAAGCCTTTTTCTAAAACTTCCGTATAATTAGCATAACCAATTCTCAAATATCCTTCCATTTCCATAGCACTTCCTGGAAGCATGACTACTGATGCTTCTTTTAAGAGTTTTAAGCTAAGCTCTTCTGAAGGGATATCCATATCGTACTTCAATAATGCAGTAGTACCACTTTCCGGCTTGATATAAGATATATGTGGATTACTATTTATCCAATCATCTAATATTTTTTTATTCTTATTTATTAATTCCAAATTCCTTTTTAGAATCTTATCCTTGTTCTCTAATGCAATATTGGCAAGATAATCATCAATCATACCGCAGCTAATAGTATTATAATCCCTGTGTTTAAATACATTTTCAATAAAATCCACAGGACCGTTTATCCATCCTATTCTAAGCCCTGCAAGAGAGTAGGTTTTTGAAACACTACCGGTACTTATTCCTTTGTCGTATATATCTGTAATTCTTGGGATTTTTTCTCCGTTGTGAATCAAATCTCCATAGGTTTCATCACAAAAAACGTAAGCATCTACTTCTTTAGCCAGATCACAAATTTTTCTCAGAAGATCTTCTTTCATTACTGAACCTGTAGGGTTGTTTGGATTGTTAATGTTAATTACCTTTGTTTCAGGCTTTATTAATTTTTCTAATTCAGCAGTATTTACAAGAAAATTATCTTCTTCTTTCAATTTAAGAATATCTACATCTGCTCCTATTGCTTCAGGAATTGAATAAAGCTGCTGATAAGTAGGTAGTACAGAAATCACATGATCTCCCTTTTCCACTAAAGTTTCTAAAACTAATGAATTTCCACCTATAGCTCCATGGGTTATTATGATATTATCTTTTGTAGCCTTATCATATAATTTTGCAACAGAATTTCTGAGATTCTCACTTCCTTTGATAGCTCCGTAGGTCAGTCTCATTTCTAAAATATCCTCAATAGCTTTTTCAGTATTACCTGCTATTTCTAAAAGTTCCTTTGTTTTTAAAGAAGCCACACAGGTTTCAGCTAAATTATATTTTCCTTCCTCCTCGTATTTGTTCATCCATATTTCCACACCAAAATCTTTTATCTTCATAAATTACCTCCAGTTAACATCTATTTTGGATATTATAACATAAAAATCATTTAATATAAATTGAAAGCATGACGAAAAAACTTGCAAAAATAAATTCGATTTTTCATTGAAATTTCAATAATTTAATAATATAAATGTTGCATTTTTATTTTTACAGGAGTATCATAAATATTAGACAAAAGAGGTGATAAAAATGAAAAACGATGAATTAAAATTTTTGCTTGATATTGCCATTTTACTTATAGGTGCTAATATAGGTGGAATGTTAATGGCAAAAATCAATCAACCGGTGGTATTAGGGCAAATATTAGCCGGACTTATTATCGGACCTGCTTTATTTGACATAGTTAGCCCAAATGAAATAATAAATTCTTTTTCCCAAATAGGGGTAATATTACTAATGTTTATTGCAGGAATGGAAACAGACCTTAATGATCTTAAAAATTCAGCAGGAGCTTCATCCTTCATAGCTCTGGGAGGAATAATTTTTCCTTTTTTTGGAGGTTTGGGGATCACATTACTTTTATTTCCTGATGGTGGTTTATATCAAGGTCTTTTTACCGGAACTTTACTAACAGCTACCAGTATTAGCATTACTGTACAAGTATTAAGAGAGTTTGATAAAATAAGAACCAAAACCGGAATAAGCAACTTAGGAGCTGCTATAATGGACGATGTGTTGGGAATAATAATCCTAACTGTTATTGTAGGTATGGCCTTTCCTAACAATGGAGAATCTACAGTTCTTGTTATAGTAAAAATATTTGTTTTTCTAGTTATAGCCTTATTTGCAGGGAAACTTTTCACAAGTTTTATAAACAAAATATCCTACAAATTTTTTAGAAATAGAAATGTTGCAGAGTTTGCACTTATACTGTGTTTTCTATTAGCATTTACAGCTGAAGAATTTGGAGTTGCTGCTATTATAGGAGCTTACTTTACAGGTGTAGTTTTTTCTATTACGCCCTTTGCCAGTAGAGTAGAAAAGGATATTTCCAGTATTGCATATACCTTATTTACCCCCATATTTTTTATCAGTATAGGTCTAAAGGTATCTTTGGAAGGCATTGGTGATATCATATTACCAGCTTTAGCGATTATGGGAGTAGCTGTATTTGGTAAAGTTATTGGAAGTGGTCTTGGAGCTAAAATTTCCGGATTTAATGCAAAAGATTCTCTTAGAATCGGTATAGGAATGATTCCCAGAGCAGAGGTAGCATTGATTATAGCAAATTTAGGAAGATCCTTAGGATTAATAAACGATGTAATATTTACTTCATCAGTATTAATGGTAGTAGTTTCAACTCTTATTACTCCGCCTTTACTCAAAAAAGCTTACGGTGTTGAAAAAACAAAAAATCTTAATATTGTAAAGGAAAAATAGCATATAAGAAATAAATTATTACTTTTTTATAAAAGACGGGTTGATAGCCTGTTTTTTATTGTAAAACTATAGTAATTTTTATATAATGTAGGTTGATGAGGTGTGATATGAAAGATACCAAAATTTTAACTATAGATAAAAAAAATATAGACTTTCGTAAAATTGAAAAAGCAGCAGAAGTTCTTAAAAAGGGAGGAACTGTGGTATTTCCCACAGAGACTGTCTATGGGCTAGGAGGAAATATATATATATCTAATGCAGTAAAAGAAATATATAAAGCAAAAGGTAGACCCTCAGACAACCCTCTTATAGTGCATATATGGAATATTGACCAATTAAAGGAATTAACTGAAGGTGTATCTGAAGTGGCAAAATTTTTAATAGATAAATATTGGCCTGGACCCCTTACTATTATATTTAAAAAAAGTACAAATATACCGGATTCTATTACTGGAGGCTTGGATACTGTTGCAGTAAGAATGCCTCAGGATCCTGTAGCTTTGGCATTGCTTGAGAAAGCAAATGTTCCTGTAGCTGCTCCAAGTGCAAACACTTCAGGAAGACCTTCGCCAACTCAGGGTAAGCATGTAGTTGAAGATTTAGATGGTAAAGTGGATATAATAATTGATGGTGGAGATTGTAAAGTAGGCTTAGAATCAACAGTAATAGATGTATACTCAAACCCTATTATGATACTTCGCCCGGGAGGAATTACTCTAGAAGAAATTCTTAAAGATGTTGAAAATGTGGTATATGACCCTAATCTTATGTATTTAGATAAAGGTATAGTACCTAAATCTCCCGGACAAAAATACAAGCACTATTCTCCAAAAGGAAAACTTATTCTTTTTAAAGGCTCAGAAGGTAGGGTTAGAGAGGAAATCAATAAAGAAGGGGAGAGACTTACAAAAGAAGGTAAAAAGGTACTAATTTTATCAATAAAAGAAAATATTAAATACTATTCAAAAGGTATAATATTTAATCTAGGAAGTATAAAAGATTTTGAAACTATATCCTCCAATATATTTAAAGCTTTAAGAAAAGCCGACGAATTGAATGTAGATTACATTCTTTCTGAAAGCTTTAGTGAAAAAGGTCTGGGTAAAGCAATTATGAACAGACTAATAAAAGCATCAGGAGGAAACATAAGAAGGTGTGATAATTAATGAAAATACTTTTCGTATGTACCGGTAATACCTGTCGAAGCCCAATGGCAGAAGGTATAATGAAAAAATTAATTGTAAAGGAAAATTTAAATATTAAATTAGAAGATATTAAATCTGCTGGCTTGATAGCTAAAGAAGGAATGCCTGTAAGTAAAAACTCAGTAAATGCATTGAAAAAAATAGGTATAGACATATCCGAGTATACTGCTTCTGTAATAAAAGAAAAAGATCTTCAGGAATCTGATATTGTAATTGCTATGACTGAAAACCATGAGGATATGATACTTCAAGCGCTACCCCAATATGCTGATAAAGTTTTTACTCTAAGTCAGTATGTAGAAAACAAAACAGAAGATATTAAAGACCCTTACGGAGGAAATCAAAAAGAATACGATAATACCTCCAAGATGATAATGAAAAAACTAAAAAAATTAGTTAAAATCTTAAAAGAGAAAGGATATTAAAATGAAAATATATTTAGGAAGCGATCACGGTGGATTTGAATTAAAAGAAGTGATAGAAGATTACTTGAAAGAAGAAGGATATAATGTAGAAGATTTAGGAACTCATAATGAAGATTCTGTAGATTACCCTGATTATGCTATAAAAGTAGGAGAAGCTGTTGTTAAGGAAGAAGACTCTATAGGCATTGTATTTTGCGGTACCGGCATAGGTGTATCCATAGCTGCTAACAAAGTTAAAGGTGTGAGATGTGCTCTATGTGCTGATGTTTTTTCAGCTGAAATGGCGAAAAAACATAATAAGGCAAATGTGATAGCTTTAGGAGGAAGAGTTACAGGAAAAGGTTTAGGAAAAAGAATTGTAAAAGCCTTCCTTGATGAAAAATTTGAAGGTGGAAGACATACAAGAAGGATAGATAAAATAATGAACTACTAAGAAAACTAAGGAGTAAGGCATGAACGAATATTACCTAGTATTTTTTACAGCTTTTGTGTTGTCCTTCTTTTTTACTCCTGTGGCAAGAAAGCTAGCATTTAAACTAGATGTTTTAGATATACCGAAGGATGATAGAAAGGTACACAAAGAACCAATACCATATTTAGGTGGGGCAGCTATTTATGCTTCAGCTATATTAACTATGCTTATTTTTTCAGATTTAGATAGGACAGCTGTATCTATAATGTTGGGAGGGACAGTAGTATTTTTTGTAGGATTGATTGATGACATAAAGGATATATCACCAAGGGTAAAATTAGCAGGACAAATAATCGCTGCATTAATAGCAGTATACGGTGGTGCCAGGATAAACTATATCACCAATCCTCTACCGGGTTACGATGTGATATATCTTGAATATCTTACAATTCCAATTTCAGTGTTATGGATAGTGGGAATTACCAACACCATTAACCTAATAGATGGTATTGATGGATTGGCATCAGGGGTTGCTACCATATCAGCTTCTACAATGATGTTTATAGCAGCAATTAGCGGTTTTGATTTTATATTAGTAGAGTGTGCTGTTGTAGCTGGAGCCTCATTAGGATTTCTACCATATAATTTTAACCCGGCGAAAATATTTATGGGAGACACTGGAGCTTTATTTTTAGGATATATGCTGGCGGTAATCTCTATTCTGGGAGTTATGAAGATAGTAACATCTGCTACTATTATTATTATGATTTTGGTATTAGGCATACCACTGTTTGATACATCATTTGCAATAATCAGAAGAATTAGGAATAAAAAGCCAATTATGGAAGCGGACAGAGGTCATGTACACCACAGATTGCTGGCAAAGGGTTTTACTCAAAGACAGACGGTACTTATTTTATATATAGTAAGCATAATATTTGGAGCAGCTGCTATATTTTTAGCTGACTCCGAACCACTTGAAGGAAGTCTTGTAATAGGAGCGGTTTCCATAATAATAGTATATGCAGGGAAAAAACTTGATTTTATTTCAAAGGTAAATAGAGAGGATAAAGAGGACAAAGAGGATAAGGACAAGGAGTAAATATGAATAAAAAAAAAATTAGAGTAATGACAGTATTTGGAACAAGACCGGAAGCCATCAAAATGGCTCCTGTAGTTAAGGCTATGAAAAGCTGTGAAAATATTGAACACAAAACCTGTGTCAGTGCACAGCACAGAGACATGCTGGATCAGGTACTAGGTATATTCAATATAAAACCCGACTTTGATTTGGATATATTTGAGCACGGCCAAAGTCTTACTCAGATAACCAGTCGAACCATGGAAGGCATGGAAGAAGTTTTTAAAAGCTTTAAGCCGGATATAATTTTAGTACAAGGAGATACTACCACAGTATTTTCAGGAGCATTGGTGGGATTTTACCATAAAATAAAAATAGGTCATGTTGAAGCAGGACTTAGAAGTGGTAATTTAATGTCTCCCTATCCGGAAGAAGCCAACAGGAAGCTTACGGGAGTGATTTCCAACTTTCACTTTGCACCTACAAAAGAAGCTAAAGAAAATCTTATAAAAGAAGGATATAATGAAAATAAAATTCACATTACAGGAAATACTGTAATAGATGCACTCTTTCAAGTCATCGATGATGACTATGAATTCAAGGATGAATTTTTAAAAAAGATTAACTTCAATAAAAAAATCATACTTTTGACAGCCCATCGAAGAGAAAATTTAGGAAAACCTATGGAGAATATTTTTGAAGCTGTAAAAAGAATTGTTAAAGAACACGAAGATGTAGAAGTAATATATCCTGTACACTTAAATCCTAAGGTAAGAAAAATTGCAGATAATATATTAAAAAATATAGAAAGAGTTCATCTAATAGAGCCATTAGATTATGTGCCTTTTGCAAATCTAATGAATAAATCCCACATTATCGTAACAGACTCCGGAGGTATTCAGGAGGAAGCACCATCTTTAGGTAAACCGGTACTAGTAGTCAGAAAAGAAACTGAAAGACCGGAGGGAATTAAAGCAGGGACAGCCAAACTTGCAGGAGTAGATCAAACTACTATATACAATATATTAAAGGATTTATTGAACAATGAAGATTCCTACGGAAAAATGGCAAATGCAGTAAATCCTTATGGGGATGGTAAATCAGCCGAGAGAATTAAAGATATAATTTTAAAGAATTTATTATAATTTTAAACATAATAATGTATCTTTATAATGTAGTTTAATTGACTTTTTATCTTATTTATGCTAGGATTTTATTGATTGGAATGAAGTTGAATAAAAAGTTAGGAGGGATAAATTTGTATTTATCTCTCCTTTTATTGCTTTGAAAATGTTTTTCTAAATTTAATTTGAAAAAAACTATAAAAATATATATAATAATCACAATGTTAAAAA
>JAWSUU010000048.1:0-15114 GCA_033549325.1 Bacillota bacterium
ATAGAAACAAAAGACAACTCAGGAAGTGTTTCTAAATCCGAAAAAGATGAGAAGTAAAGATAAAAAAATATAGGGAGATATGTCATGTTAAAATTTAATAATGTTGAGATGAGTTATGTAGATTCAGTTCTTATTATTGATAAGCATTATAATGTCGTCCATGCTCTGAGGTTTAATCCCAGATTTGATAACGATGTAAATGAAAATATATATAATGAATACAATGATAAGAATTTTTTTGAAGTATATGCAAGTGTAAAAAGAAATGAAAGCTCAATAGTAGAGTGTATGGAAACCGGTAAAGTTATATCGAGAAAGGATCAAATTTTTGTTGATTACAAAGGAAATATTTTCAACACTAACAATATAACTATGCCAATTATCAAAAAAGGTGAGATCGTTGGAGTTATTGAAATATCACAAGATATTACATCGATAGAAAATGATGAAAATATTAGAAAACTTAAAAAAAACAATATCAACAAAAGCAAATATAACGACGAAATTGATGGCATAACATTTGAAGATATTATTTCTATAAATACAGAGATGCACGAAAACATTAGAAAAGCTAAGATATACAGTGAAAATAAAAACCCTCTACTCATATATGGAGAAACTGGAACTGGAAAAGAATTATTTGCAAGAGCTATAGGAAATAGTATTGTAAAGGATAAATCTAAATTTATTACTCAAAACTGTGCAGCTATTCCTGAGAATCTTTTTGAATCATTACTTTTTGGTGTAGAAAAGGGAGCTTATACAGGAGCTGAAAAAAGTGAAGGATTATTTCAACTTGCTGATGGAGGAGTTTTGTTTCTAGACGAAATTAATTCCATGCCTTTAAATCTTCAAGCAAAACTGCTAAGAGTTATGCAAGATAAAAAAGTAAGAGCGATTGGATCAAGAAAAGAAAAAAGAATAGATGTAAAGATAATAACTGCGATGAATATTACACCTGAAAAAGCCTTAAAAACTAAAAAATTAAGAGAAGATCTTTTTTATAGATTAAGTTCATCAATGATAAATATACCTCCTTTAAGAGATAGAATTGAGGATGTACCGGTATATGTAAATGAGTTCATAAGATATTATAATAATGTATACAGAAAATCTGTAAGAGGTGTTTCAAAAGAACTTATGAATTATTTCGTAAACTATAACTGGAATGGAAACATAAGAGAACTAAAACACATTTTAGAATCAATAATAAGCACTTCAAAACAAGATATTTTAGAATATGAAAATCTACCTATATATATGAAAAAAAAGCTTCATCCTGAAACAAAAAATAATGAAAATTTAGAAAAGGTACAATTTTCATCTTTAAGAGGAACTCTAGAGAAAGTTGAAAGGGATATGATTATAAAAGCTCTTGCATTTTCAGGAGGAAAGATAAAAAAGAGTGCTGAGTTACTTAAAATACCAAGACAAACTTTAAAATATAAAATAGATAAGCTAAAAATAGATATTAATTCCTACAAAAGACAGTAAATTGTCCCTCATTACAACCAAAGACAAATATTTGTCTATAAAACTTAAAATTCAATTAACCAATGACAATATATTGGCATTGGTTAATTTATTAACAAAAGATATTACTAAAAGCTCTCAATTTCAAGGTTGAGAGTTTTTTATTTTTTGGCATGTAATTTGCAAATTATATAAGCAGAATAAAAAAAGGAGATAATTTATGATTATAGGAATACCGAAAGAAATAAAAAATAATGAATTTAGAGTAGCAGCTACACCTAATGCAGTTCAAGAAATAATAGAAAATAAAAATAAGGTTTATGTAGAAAAAAATGCAGGTTTAAAAAGCGGCTATACTGATTATGAGTATATGAAAGTGGGAGCAGAAATAGTTGATAGAGAAATACTTTTCAATAAATCACAATTAATATATAAGGTTAAAGAAATTTTGCCGGATGAGTATGGATATATGAGAGAGAATTTAATGATTTTTACCTATCTGCATTCAAATTCCGACATAAAAATGACAAAAATATTACTTGAAAATAAAGTCATAGCTATATCTTATGAAGATATTGAAGACAAAAATGGAAACTTTCCTTTACTAGAGCCTATGAGTGAAATTGCGGGTAAAGGAGGTTTTTTGGCAGCATTAGATTTATGCAAAAGTATAAATGGAGGACAGGGATTATTACTTTCAGGGATTTCAGGAATAAAAAAACCTGTTGTAACAATAATAGGAGCTGGAAATTCGGGAATAGGAGCAGCAGAAGTGGCTTCTTCATTAGGAAATGATGTAAGAATTTTGGATATAGATAAAAACAAACTAAATAAGGCTAAAAATATTTTGCCTAAAAATATTTCAACTCTTTATTCAAACAAAAAAAATCTTAAAACCTGTATAAAAGAATCAGATGTTTTAATAAATTGTGTTCTTTGGAATAAAAATGCCAATGGACATCTAATATTTAGAGAAGATCTTAAAAACATGAAAGAAACGGCAATTATTGTTGATGTTTCCTGCGATGAAGCTGGTGCAATAGAAACATCGAGACCAACATCTCATGATGATCCAATTTATTTTGAAGAAGGAATATGCCACTATGCTGTAGATAATATTCCATCAGCATATTCAAGAACAGCAACAGAAATATTATCAAACTCAACACTACCGTATCTTTTGAAAATCACAAAATACGGTCTTAAAAATACGCTTCTAGAAGATTCTTATTTTAGAAAAGGATTGAGCTTCTATAAAGGGAAGTTAACTCTAAAAGAAACCGCGGTTAAACATAACTTAGAGTATATGGAAACTTTTAAAGCTCTGAAGGAGGTGGAATAAAAAAACTAAAAAATAGATTTACACATAAGATTTGGGATAAAATAATATATAAGAGGAGATGTTTATGAAAGAGAAATTAAATGAAAAAATTGAAAAAGCTGCAGCACCTGAAGGTAATAAGGTTAATCCAAAAATGAATTATTTGGCATTAGCAGTATTTTTATTAGTGGTTATTGCATCATATATTAAAGGAGATTTTCCAGTAGATTCAGAAGGTGTTGTTCAGTACGGTGCATGGTCACTTATACCACCGGTTATGGCAGTAATTTTCGCATTTATAACAAGAGAAGCATTATTTGCACTACTACTGGCAAGTATATCTGCTCTGTTCATAATGGGTGAAGGTCTATGGGGTCTTCCAGGTCTATTTCAAGATGCTTTAGGTAATGGATGGTTCATATGGGTTGTAATGATAGAAGTATTCATTGGTGTTCTGGTATCTTTTTTCTTGAAAACCGGATCAACAGGAGAATTCAGTAAAGTAGCAGGGAAAAAAATTAAAACAAGAGTAGGAGTTCAACTACTAGCATGGGTATTAGGTATGTTTATATTTTTCAGTGACTACTTTTCTCCACTATTTGTAGGTCCTGTTATGAAAGATTTAACGGATAAGGCAAAAATATCTAGAGAAAAACTAGCATATATTTGCGATTCTACTTCGGCTCCTATGTCGGTATTAGTTCCTTTTAGTTCATGGGGTGTTTATATAACGGGTCTTTTAGTAGGTTTAGGAACAATAGAGAACTTAAACCAAGCATCAAGTGTATTTTTCGGATCTGTAATATTTAACTTTTATGCAATATTTGCAATAGCTATGGTTGGATTAATTGCAAAAGGAATAATACCAGAATTTGGTCCTATGAAAAGGGCTGAAGAAAGAGCTATGAATGAAGGTAAGGTTCTTGCAGATGGTGCTCAACCTTTAATGGGAGTTGAATTATCTTCAATAGAAAAAGCTGATGAAATAGAAAAACCAAATTTAATCTTAAATTTCTTTACACCTGTAGTAATAGTAATTGTTGTTGCTGTAGGAAGTTATGTTCTAACTGGCTCTGCTATGACATTAGAAGCATTTATGTTTGCAGTATTTTATTTAGGCGTAGTCATGATTTTTCAAAAGCTATCTATTAAAGATATATTTGACACAGCAGTACAGGGTATTAAAGGGGTTACACCTGCAATAGCAATTCTAGCAATGGCTTATCTCATAAATACAGCAAGTTCAAACTTGGGAACAGCTGGATATGTAATTGCAATTACTGAAAACTGGTTAACACCTTCATTGCTTCCATTATTAGCATTTTTATTATCAGGATTTATTGCATTTTCAACAGGAACATCTTGGGGAACTTATGCAATAATGATACCTATTGCAGTACCTCTTGCATTTGCATTCTCAGGCGGAGCAGTTACAACAGTTGTATATGCTAGTATAGGTGCAGTAGCAGGTGGAGGAGTATTTGGAGATCACTGCTCACCATTATCAGACACAACGATACTATCATCTTTTGGTGCAGCTTCAGATCACATAGACCATGTAAAAACACAACTACCTTATGCCAGTGTAGCAGCAGGCTTAGGATTGATTACATATTTAATTATTGGAATTATTTAACCTAAAAATAGCTAAAATTTATGGAGGTAAAAATGAATAAGAAAATGAAAGTAGCAGTATTAGGTTCAGGAAATGGAGGATGTTCAGTTGCAGGAGATTTTGCTTTAGCAGGACATGATGTATATCTTTGCGATTTCGAAGAATTTTCAAAAAATATAGATAATATTAACAAAAATGATGGATTAAAACTATCTGGAAAGTTAGAAGGATTTGTAAAAATGGCATATGCAGGCAACGACTTTAAAAGAACTGTGAAAGATGCAGATTATGTATTTGTTGTAGGACCGGCTTTTAGTACAAAACCTTTTGCTAAAGCATCTAAAAAATATCTTCAAGAAGGACAAAAAATTGTAATTTGTCCTGGATCATGTGGAGGTTCACTAGTTTTCAGAAATGAAATTTCAGACACCATTGATCCTGAGAAACTTATAATTGCTGAAACTTCAACACTTCCTTATGCATGTAGAATGAATTCTGATGGAAGTGTACAGGTTTACCTTAAGTTAAAAGGTGGAATATTTTTATCAACACTACCTAAAGGGTATGAAAAAGAAGTATTAGAAGAAATTAAAGATGTATATGACATGATAGTAGAAGCAGAAGATGTAACTAAAGTTATGCTTCAAAATGCAAATCCTGTAATTCATCCTTCTGTAACCATATTGAACTCAGCATTAATTGAAAGAACAAATGGAGACTTCTTATTCTATGAAGAAGGAGTAATGCCTTGTGTAGGAAGACTTATGAAAAAGGTGGATGATGAAAGAATTGCTATAGGTAAAAAACTAGGAGTAGATATAATTCCTGATCCTGAATTAGGAAAAATGCAAGGTTATATGCAAGAAGAAACCTACGAACATGGCTACAGTACTGCAAATGGATTTAAAGGTATAAAAGCACAAAGTACATTAGAACACAGATATCTTAATGAAGATGTTGGATACGGTTTGACCTTAATGGAGGAATTGGGAGAAAGATTAGGGGTAGAAACTCCAACAATGACTTCAGTTATAAATATAGCATCTGCAATAATGGATAAGGACTATAGGGCAAATAGACAAAGAACTGTAGATTCTCTAGGATTAAAAATTTAAGAAAATTATAGTGAAAATAACACTTCAAAAAAATGAAGTGCATCAAGAGTTACTTAATAACTTAGGGTGCACTTTTTCTATTCATGATAATGTGAAATATTTTCTGTGTCTGCATTCAAATATTGGACTAAAGAAAATAGTTCTATTCTTTAATCCTCTGTACAAATTCAAACTCTTCATTATTTGGACCTTCAAAGAATATAATCTTAGCTTTACCTACTACTCTTGGTTCTGAATATTCAATGTTATATTCATCTAGCAACTTCATTTTTTCTTCTAAAGAATCCACTTTAAATGCTATGTGCTCTATTGGTCCCGGTTCACGCTCTTTGTTTTCGTCTTTGTATATAAGTTCGATGATAGTACCGTTTCCATCTAAGAACACCAATCTTTTGTCAGGATACTTATAATCCTTTAAAATCTTACATTGTAAAATATTCTCATAAAAATCTAAGGTGCTTTCTTTGTCTATAACTTTGATTCCAATATGACCAAATTTCATATTATTCTCCTCCTTGATTTTCTTTGATAAATCTTCTTTTTCTATCCTTCTTTTCTATTTGTGCATTTACATAAAGTCCGATTAAAATGACGCCTGCTCCGATAAGCTTTGTAAAACTAAACTTATCTATTAAATAATAGTCTACCAGGACTCCGGTGATGGTCTGTCCTACAAAAGGTATGATTACTATTAAAAATGCTGCAATCCTTGATGAATAATAATTCATAAGAAGTATAAGAAAGACTCCAAAAATTATACTAGAATAGTACAGAGGTTGCATACTAGATAAAAAACCAGTTCCGATAATATACTTTCCAAATATCAGGAAAATAGCAGTAGCTGAAAACCCTCCAACCATAAAAGATAGGTGGGCAGTTTTATACGTAGAAGTTTTTAATGTTAGTTGTCCGTTTAGTACAGGAGTTATTACAACAATAATTCCCATAAATAAAGCTAGTAAATAATAAATCATTTTTGCACCTCTATAAAAACATTATTATTATACCCAAAAGTATAATAGAATATCCGATTAATTTCTTTTTTTCCAATGGTCGTTTAGGCATTCCTAAAAGTCCGTAATGATCAATTAGGTTGGATGTGATGGTTTGGCCTATAAGATTGAAAGCCATAAGTAAAGTAGCACCAATTACAGGCATAACATAAGATGCTATTAGTATAGTAAACACACTAAATAACCCGGGAAGATAATATCTTAACTGTAGTTCTTTTAAATTTATAAAGCCTTCTTTTTTCAGTAATAGAATAATAGTAAAAATCACAAAACCGGATAAATGATAGTAGGAAGTAGCAAAAAATACCGACGACTCCTGACCCATTACACTATTAAAGTAATTTACAAATATTATTAATATACCTGCAAGAAAAGCACTGAATTTTACCATAATTTCTCCTTTTTTCACTCTTTAGCATATTATATCATAGCATAATAAAAAAAATCATATTATGACATAAGTCCTATTTAAATAAAATATATAATATGTTAAAATTCTTGTATATAAGTAGAGGTGTTGATTATGAAAATAGTAGAGGATAAAAGACGCAGGGAAAAATATATTGATAAATACAAAATTAAAGAAATACTTCCGGAAGAATTATTAAAACATCTTGAATTGGTTAAGTTTGAATCGGGAGAAAACATATTGCAGGCTGAAGAAAAACTTGAGAGATTTTATTTTTTTGTTGAGGGAAAATTAAAGGTATATACTTTTCAAGAAAACGGCAGGTCACTTCTGTTAAGCTTTTATACAAAATTCGATTCAATAGGAGAGGTGGAACTTTTCAAGGATTTAAAAGTTACCAATCCTGTAGATGCTATAACGGATTCATATTTATTAAGTCTTCCAATAGAAATATTGCGAGAAAAGGCTTTTGATTATCCACCATTCTTAAGATACATAATCAGATCCATTATTGATAAATTAAACGACTTATCAACTCAAAGTTCTTTTAATCTTCTGTATCCCCTTAAAAATAGGTTGGCAAGTTTTTTATGGATGCATAATACAGGGAAGAAAGAAATAATTTTAAAAGACAGCTTTAAAGAAATAGCTGAGTATCTAGGCACTACATACAGACATTTGCACAGAGCTCTTAAAGAACTAGAGGATGAAGGTATAATAAGAAGAAATAGAAGAATTATAAGCATACAAAATGTTGAAAAACTTAAAGAACTAGCAGGAGATATATATAAATGATACCTTTTAACAAACCATGTTTTTTAGGAAAAGAAATAGAATATATTAAGAAATCCATCGAAACAGGAAAAATTTCAGGAAATGGAGAATTTTCTAAGAGAGTAAGCGGTTTAATGGAAAAGGAATTTAGTTCTCATAAAATTTTCCTAACACCTTCATGCACAGATGGATTGGAAATGGCAGCATTAGTTTGTGATATAAAAGAAGGAGATGAGGTAATAATGCCTTCCTTCACCTTTGTATCAACTGCAAATGCATTCGTTTTAAGAGGAGCTAAAATTGTATTCGTAGATATTAATCCTGAAACTATGAATATTGATGAAAATAAAATTGAAGAAGCTATATCAGAAAAAACTAAAGCTTTAGTACCAATGCACTACGGTGGAGTTTCCTGCAATATGGACAAAATAATGGATTTAGCTAAAAGATACGGTCTTATGGTGATAGAAGATGCTGCTCAAGGTGTAATGGCAAAATATAAGGATAAATATTTAGGTACCATAGGAGATATAGGTTGTTTTAGTTTTCATGAAACCAAAAACTATACTTCCGCCGGAGAAGGGGGAGCAGTGAGTATCAACAATATCAAACTAATTGAAAAGGCTGAAATAATTTGGGAAAAGGGTACAAATAGAAAGATGTTTTTTAAAGGAGAAGTTGATAAATATTCCTGGATTGATAAAGGGTCATCCTACCTTATGGCTGACACTAATGCTGCATATCTACTGTTTCAAATGGAAAATAGAAAAAAAATCAATAATAAAAGACTTTATCTATGGGAAAAATATCATAAAGAACTTAAAGAATTACAGAAGGATAATTTTATAAAGCTGCCGAAAATACCCGATTATGCAAATCATAACGGACATATATATTTTATTAAAGTAGAAAATAATGTGATTAGAAGAGAACTAATAGGTCATTTAAAAGAAAATGATATTTTGACGGTTTTTCACTATGCACCTCTTCACAGCTCTCCTGCTGGCAAGAAATACGGAATTTTTCACGGAGAAGATATACATACTTTACTGGAAAGTGAAAGATTATTAAGACTTCCTATGTATTACGATTTAAAAGAAAATGAAGTTGAATTCATATGTAGTAAGATAAAAGAATTTTTTGAAAATAATAAACATAACAAATTAAGAAATTGAATATAAAAATTTTGAAGTAATTATATGTTTAAGTTATAATATTAAATTACTAAATTAAAATACGAGGTGAATTATGGAACATAAATATATATCCAAAAGATACTGGAAGGATAGTAAAACTCCAATGGGCAAGGTTGATGAGCTCGCAGGAAAATTTGATAATGTAATAAATTTAAGTTTAGGAGATCCGGATTTAATTACCGATGATATTATTATCGATAATGCTTTCAAAGATGCTAAAAAAGGTCATACAAAATATACAGCTTTCAGAGGGGATCCGGAATTAAGAAAAGAAATTATTAAATATTATAAAGAAGACTATAGTATCGAAGTTAATGACCAGGAGCTAATAGTTGTTGCCAGCGGTTGTTTAGCTATGTATTTATCTCTTGAGGCTATTTTAGATGATGGAGATGAAGTTATAATTCACGCTCCTTATTTTACTCCCTACCCTCAGCAGATAGAATTAGCAAGGGGAATTCCAATAGTTTTAGATACCTACGAAGAAGAGGATTGGAAAATAAACATCGAAAAACTTGAAAATTTAATAAGTGAAAAAACTAAAGCAATCATAATTAATACACCAAACAACCCTACGGGGAGTTGTTTGAATATGGAAAACTTAAAAAAAGTTGGAGAAATAGCTGAAAAATACGATTTGATAATAATATCAGATGAAATATACGGGTCCTACAGCTATGAAGAACCTTTTCATCCTTTTATATCTATAGACAATATGAAAAAAAGAACTATAACAATTAATAGTTTTTCTAAAGATTTTACAATGACGGGATGGCGCCTGGGGAATATTATAGCTCCGGATTTTATTATTAAAACTATCCAGCAGATAAATGAAAATGTAGTATTTACAGCTCCTTCTATATCTCAAAGAGGAGGCATATATGCTCTAAGGAATAGAGAAGAAATACAAAAACCTATGATAGAAGAGTATAAGAAAAGAGTTTTTTATGCTGCTGAAAGAATTAATGAAATTCCAAAAATATCAGTATTAGATCCAAAGGGAACATTTTATCTCTTTGTAAATATAAAAAAAACAGGATTAAATTCAGTAGCAGCAGCAGATAAAATACTAAGAGAAGCCCAGGTACTAACGATACCAGGAGTATCATTTGGAGACTGCGGGGAAGGATATTTAAGGATTGCTTGCACCGTAAAGGTAGAAAAACTAAAAGAAGCTTTTGACAGAATTGAGAAAATGGATATATTTTCGATGTAAATTTAAAATTTAATTCTTTAATGTAAATAGGTAGAATTCAACAGGAATTCCACCTTAATTTTTTTATTTAAATTGACAAAATTATGTATTTATTGTAACATGTTGATATACTTGAACACGTTATTCATGGAGGATTTTATGAAGCTAAAAATTCCAAACACATATGTACTGCTTTTCGTTATTGTTATAATATTTGGTGTGGCTTCTTTTTTTATTCCCTCAGGAACTTTTGATAGGATCACCGATACTGAAACAGGAATTACTTATGTAGTTTACGATAGTTTCAGATATATCGAAAAGGAAAACATTTCTTTTTTTGATTTTATTAAAGCGATACCTGATGGAATGATGCAGGCAAGTGATATTATAATGTTTGTTCTTATTACAGGAGGTAGTTTTGGTATAATAAATTCTACCGGAACTATAAATACCTTGGTTAGTAGAATTGTAAAACTGTACGGGAAAAATGGAAAAAGAGTTATACCTATAGTTATGATAGTTTTTTCTTTAGCAGGAGCAGTATTTGGAACAGCAGAAGAAGCCTTACCTCTATATCCTATTTTCATTGCACTAGCTTTGGCTTTAGGATTTGATAGAATAACTGGCGTGTCTATGGTTCTTTTAGGGACTGGTGCTGGGTTTGTAGCAGGTTTTTTAAATCCTTTTACAGTGGGTATAGCCCAGGAGGTATCAGAATTACCTTTATTTTCAGGAATAGAGATTAGACTGTTAGCTTACGTGATTTTTGTTTTGACAGCAATAATATATGTTTATATACATGCAAGTAAAATTGAAAAAGATAAATTAGATACAGTAAATTTATATGGGGATAATCAGACTTACGGTTATGATTTTGAAAATTTACCAGAATTCACAAATAGACATAAAAGAGTTCTAGTAGTGGTGATAGTGTCTGTACTTTTTTTAGTATTTGGTATTGCTAAGTGGAAGTTTTATATTTTAGAAATTTGCACTACATTTTTAATTATGGGAATAGCTTCGGGAGTTGTATCAGGACTTAATTCCGGTAGAATTGTATCTGAATTTATTAAAGGTGCATCAAGTTTAATGTACGGAGCATTAATAATAGGTATGGCTAAGGCTGTTATGGTGATAATGGAATACTCAGAGATTATGGATACCGTAATATACAGATTATCTCTTATGGTAAAAGGCTTTGCACCTACAGTGGCATCTATAATTATGTTTTTTGTACAAAGTTTGATTAATATTTTTATTACCTCAGGAAGTGGTCAAGCGGCGGTTACAATGCCTATAATGAAAAACTTAGCGGATATCTCCGGAGTGCCTAGACAAACAGCAGTATTAGCATTTCAATTTGGAGATGGATTCTCAAACGTAATTAGTCCAACTTCTGGATATTTTATGGCAGCATTAGGATTAGCAAATATAAAATGGAGAGATTGGTTGAATTATATGTTACCTTTGTTTATAATATGGTGTATAGAAGGTTGTATATTGTTAATGATATCAATAAAGATTTTTTTATAAATAAGAAGATTGAGGTTGTTCTATGGGTGGTTTAGCAAGCAATGGATTTGACTGTGAAATATTAAAAGCTTTAGCTGATGATGTGAGAATAGAAATACTTGAGACCATAGGTTTGAAAGAACTTAATGTAAGTGAGATAGCTCAAAAAACAAGTGTTTCCAGGCCTACAGTATCACACCACCTGCAAATTTTAAAAAGAGCAGATTTAGTGTCAGCAAGAAAAGATGGTAAAGAAACTTTTTACTCAGTAAACACATACACACTTACATCTATATCTCAGTCGCTACTGGGCTTTATTAATTTCGGGAAATTCCAGTAAAATTTTTTAATCAATAGGTTGATGTTCTTAAACACGTAAACATGATCTAGTTATTAGATTTAAATAGAACTCAGACCTTTGAAATACAAATCATATTTTTATATATAAATAAATCAAAGGAGGAAATATGAAATTAACAGATTATATCTCAGAAGAAGAAATTTTAAAAATATTTACGGATTTTGTTTCTGTAGAAGGTCATAAAGATATTGAAGCCAGAGAATCTAAGGCTGCCCAGTTTATTTACGATACCTTAAAAGCAGAAGAAATTGAAGTTGAATTGGATGAGATAGAAAAAAACAGACCAAATGTGTACGGATACTTAAAAGGAGAAAACGAAGGTATAGAGCTTATGTTCAACGGGCATACGGATACTATACCTGGATTCACAATGGATTTTGAACCTTTCAAACCTTTTGAAAAAGACGGAAAAATTTACGGCAGAGGAACCTGTGACATGAAAGCAGGCTTGACAGGTTACATGGCTACACTTATCGCATTGAAAAGAGCCGGTGTAAAGCTTAAGAAGACTGTAATGCTGGCTGGTGTAATTGGAGAAGAAGAAAGATCTAAAGGAACTGAAAGACTGATAAAAAAAGAAATAATTCCTAATAAAGTAATTATAGGTGAACCTACTGAACTAAAACCTTCTATTGCGCATAAAGGGATGGAATGGATAGAAGTAAAATTCACCGGAAGATCGACTCATGGTAGCAGACCTAAAGAAGGTATAAATGCTGTTTATTTAGCATCTAAGTTTTGCAATATTGTAAGAGAGGATCTTCAAGAAAAAATTGAAAGTAAAACTTTCGACTTAGTTGGACACGGTACAATTAATGTTGGAGTTATAAAAGGAGGAAACGATCCCAATATAGTTCCTGATGAATGTATCGTTCAAATAGATAGAAGATGGCTTCCTAGCGATACTTTAGAAGGCATTCATAAGGAGGTGGAAGATGTAGCAAAAAGTGTAACTGAAGAGCTTGGGGGAAAGTACGAAGTAAGGGCTTTAAGAGAATTTACAGCTTCTATGATAAATACTCCTCACAGTATAGATAGAAAAGATGATTTTGTTATCGAAACATTAGAATCTTGTAAAAAAGTGTTGGGGTACAATCAAGAACCAGTAGCTTTCCCTGCCTGGAGTGATGCAGGATTGTTAAGTAATCATGTAGGATCAAAGTGTATAATAATTGGTCCGGGAAATATTAATCAAGCACACTCAAATGATGAATTTTGTGAAAAAGATGAAATAATTAAAGCAGGAGAAATATATTTCAACCTAGCTTTAAAAATATGTTCTTAAGGAGGAAAAGATGAAAAAATTTCAAATACCACATACTTATGCATTGTTATTCTTTATAATAATCTTTGTAACATTGTTAACCTTTGTTGTACCAGCAGGGTCTTTTGAAAGAGCCGTGGATGATGCAACAGGAAGAACCTTTGTTGTGCCAGATAGTTTTGAATATATGGAAAGCAGTCCTGTCGGATTCTTCGATATGTTTAAAGCTATACCAAAAGGTATGGAACAAGCTGGTTATATTATATTCTTTGTTCTTATGATAGGAGGTTCTTTTGGAATACTACAGGGAACAGGAGCTATTGAAGCTGGAATAGGTGAAGTAGTTAAAAGTACTAAAGGAAAAGAAAAAATAGTAATACCTTTAATTATGTTTATATTTTCTTTAGCTGGAGCGATTTTAGGCTCCGCGGAGGAGATGTTGCCTTTCTACCCTATTGTAATAGCATTGGCAATTGCATTAGGATTTGATACCATTACCGGGACAGCCATGGTATTACTTGGAGCAGGAGCAGGGTTTGCCGGAGCATTTTTAAATCCATTTACAGTTGGTATAGCACAGGGAATAGCAGGATTACCTCTATTTTCAGGTATTGGTTATAGATTAATCGGATATTTTGCAGTACTTGGATCAGGAATTATATACGTATATAGATATGCTAATAAAATCCAAAAAAATCCAGAACTAAGTCCAACTTATGAAGATGATAAAAACAGTAAACACAATTACGATTTAGATGAAATACCGGAATTTACAGGAAAACATAAGGCAGTACTAGGAGTATTTGTAATAGGACTTGCTATATTAGCTTTTGGTGTTGTACAGTTAGGTTTTTATATAACAGAATTATCAGCTATGTTTTTAATTATAGGAATAGCTTCAGGTATAGTAGCTAAGATGGGTATTAATCAAATTGCTGAAGAATTTGTAAATGGAGCCAAAGAACTTGTATATGGAGCTTTAGTTATTGGGCTTGCTACATCTATAATGGTTGTTATGCAGGAAGGTAATATAATGGATACTATAATATATGCATTAGCTTCTGTAGTGCAGGGATTACCACCGGCTCTAAGTGCTGTAGGTATGTTTGTAGTACAAAGTTTCATTAACCTTATAGTACCATCAGGAAGTGGACAGGCAGCAGTATCCATGCCTATCATGGCGCCTATGGCTGATGTTGTAGGAATAACTCGACAAACATCAGTACTTGCATTCCAATTTGGTGATGGATTCTCAAACGTTATATCACCGACATCAGGATACTTTATGGCAGCAATTGCTATCGGTGGAATTAAATGGGAAAAATGGGCTAGATGGATGCTTCCGTTATTCTTAATATGGAGTGCTATCGGTGCGACACTTGTATTTATATCAGTTTTAATCAACTACGGACCATTCTAAATATTGTAAAAAATTTCAGCCGAGGAACTAGTTCCTCGGCTTTTTTTAAGTTTTGATTGATGTAATATTATGATATAATAAGTTAACAATTTCAGGAGGCTCATATGAAAAAAGAATCTTTTAAAATAATTATAAAAGAACAAGCTGGATTAATGAGAATAAGAATAAAGGATATGTTGAAACATTTAGGTTTGGACATTATGGAATGTACAACTGACAACGTTTTATTTAACGAAATCAAAGAAAACAAAGAACTGTTGTGCTGTATTATAATTCACATTGATGAAATTGAAAACTACGATATTATTAATAAAATAAAAAGCAAAGAAAATAAGGCTCCTATTATAGTATTAACAACCAATAAAAAAAGGAACTTTCATATAAAGGGTATACAGTTGGGAGTAAGTGATTTAATACTTATTCCTTTCAAAGATAGTACTTTATAC
>JAWSUU010000049.1:0-14877 GCA_033549325.1 Bacillota bacterium
AAAGAGATATCCTAATCTTAACTGCTTACAGCAACCTCGCATTATTAGCATTCATCTTTTAAAACTACCTTGCTGTTGGTCTAGTAAAAGAGATGCTGCAACTGAAGTAAGCAGAATATGACAGTTAAGTCAGGAAGCACGCTTTTTCTAGCAATAACCAATTGGTTTTGCAGGGAGAGAAAGAATTTTCCTTCGCTAAAAGTTCTTAATTTAATTATAGCATTAGGATATCTCAAATAAAAATTATACAAGCGAAAAAAATAGATTTATGCAAATTGAAAAATAAAACAAACAACCATATCTAAGTAGATAGTCAGAGAAGTCGCCGCCAATATTCTAATCTTCAGTCGGCTACGCCTCCTTTCGATTAGAATATTGGTATTATCAGTAAAATTACTTTCGTTTGTTATTCAATTTGATAAAAATAAATTCATGCTTAGAAGCATTAATAAAATTGCTTCTAAACATATTATACGAGGGAAAGAGATCATGAAGATTAGTCAGATTAAAAGTA
This sequence comes from Bacillota bacterium, assembly GCA_033549325.1. Taxonomy (GTDB): domain Bacteria; phylum Bacillota; class Clostridia; order Tissierellales; family Dethiosulfatibacteraceae; genus UBA8670. The sequence continues at coordinate 515 of JAWSUU010000049.1, forward strand.
TTCCTAGACCTGCATTAGTAATAATCATTATTTTAATAGCATATAATTTATTTACAGGTGATGATGTACCTGAAAACTTTGGAAACATGGAGGAAGCAGTAGTAGAAAGAGTTGTAGATGGGGATACTATTGTGATTTTCGGAGGAGAAAGAGTTAGGATGATAGGAATAAATACACCTGAAAGTGTTAAGGAGGCAGGAGAAATTGAACATTACGGTATTGAAGCCAGTAATTTCACTAAAAACAAACTTGAAGGTAAAACTGTATATTTAGAAAAAGATGTTTCCAACAGAGACGGTTATGATAGATTGTTGAGATATATATACTTAGAAGACGGTACATTTTACAATGAATTGATAGTAAAAGAAGGATATGCCTTTGCAGGAACATATCCTCCAGATGTTAAATACAATGAAATCCTGCATGAAGCAGAAATCTATGCCAGAGAAAATAATTTAGGTCTTTGGGGAGAATCTAATTAACTTATACAGTTCCTTAAAGAAAAGTGGAATTAAAGCAAGACTTAATACTATTACCCAATCTTTAAAACTCAAATTAACAACCTTAAATGCTCTAGCTAAAAACGGTATTGAAATAACTCCTAATTGGAGTAACAATCCAATAAAAATTGAACCTATTAAATATTTATTCGACAAAAATCCAATTTTAAAAATTGTTTTTTTGTCGTTTCTCATGGATAGAGAATAAAACAGTTGTGAAGCTGCAAGAACAACAAAAGCCATAGTTCGTCCATAGGTTAAAACCTCAACAGGAATATCTTCTGAACTAGGTGAATAACCGTATTCTCTCAAGCCTATGTAAAAAGCTGCTAATGTTAAAGCACCTATTAAAAATCCACCTATAGTTACCCTAACTCCTACACCACCGGCAAAAAAACTTTCTTTAGGGTCCCTCGGTTTTTCTTCCATAACGGACTTATCACCAGGGTCCACTCCAAGAGATATAGCAGGAAGAGAATCAGTGATTAAATTAATCCATAAAATCTGTGTTGGAAGAAGGGGTATAGGCCAGAAAAAAAGTATGGATGCTAGGATAGCAACTACCTCACCTAAATTACATGATAATAAAAACACTACGGATTTTTTTATATTGTTATATATATTTCTTCCTTCCTCAACAGCATGAACTATTGTAGAGAAGTTATCGTCGGTTAAAATCATATCACTGGCGCCTTTAGCTACATCAGTACCTGTGATTCCCATAGCAACTCCTATATCAGCACCTTGTAAAGAAGGAGCATCATTAACACCATCACCGGTCATAGATACTATATTGCCGTTATCTTTAAAAGCTTTAACAATTCTAACCTTATGCTCCGGGGAAACTCTTGCAAAAATTTTGTAGTTTTTAATAAATTTTGTAAGTTCATCATCACTAAGATCATCTAACTCAGAACCTTCAATAGCCTCTTCAATACTACTAGCAATGTCAAGTTCTTTTGCAATTGCAAAGGCGGTAATCTTGTGATCTCCTGTTATCATGATTGGAGTAATCCCAGCTAATTTAGCTTCTACAATAGAATCCTTCACCTCTATTCTAGGAGGATCCATCATTCCTACAAATCCTATAAATGTTAAATCCTTTTCCATATCTTCAGTAGGTATTTTTTCTTCAGAGTATTTGTAAGCACAAGATAGTACCCGAAGTGCATTTTGAGACATAATTTCAGATGCATCTAAAAATTCTTTCTTCATCTTAGAAGTGAATTCCTTTTCCTCTCCATCTTTTAAAACTTTGGTACATATCTTTAGTAGATTATCAATAGCTCCCTTTGTATTTACTCTATATTTTTTTTCCTCTTTATTTAAGGTAGACATAAGTTTTCTATCTGAGTCAAAAGGTTTTTCGGAAACTCTAGGGAAATTTTCTGTAAGAGTTTTTTTAGGTAGGTTATATTTTTTACCCATCTCGATTAAAGCTATTTCCGTTGGATCTCCAGTTTTTTCTTCACCTTCATAAGTAGCATCGTTACAAAGAACAAAAGTTTTTATTAAATTTTCTTCTGTTTCATTTATTTCCTCTAAATCTTCTTCGGAAACTTTAACCCCGTTCTTATAAGTGTAAAACTCTATTACAGACATTTTGTTTTGTGTTAAAGTTCCGGTTTTATCTGTACAAATAACATTTACCGAGCCTAAGGTTTCTACTGCAGGAAGTCTTTTAACTATAGCATTTTGTTTTGACATACGGGTAACACCCAAAGCTAGTACTATAGCCACTATAGCAGCAAGTCCTTCAGGAATTGCTGCAACTGCTAAACTTATAGCAGTTAAAAACATATCAAATAAATCCTTTCCTTGAAAGTAAGCTATTATAAAAATTAAAACGCAAATTCCAACAGCTAAAAATCCTAAAACTTTACCTAATTCTTCTAATCTTTTTTGAAGTGGAGTAAGACCTTCTTCTTGATCTAAACTTTTAGCTATAGTACCAATTTCCGTTTCCATTCCGGTATGAACCGCTATTCCTTCTCCTCTACCGTAGGTTACTATAGTTGAAGAATAAGCCATATTTATTCTATCTCCAATAGGTATCTTATTTTCATTAAAAATCTTATTATGGTCCTTTTCTGAAGGAACAGATTCACCAGTTAAGGAGGATTCTTCAATTTTTAAATTTGCACTATCTATTAATCGAATGTCAGCAGGTACGTACCTTCCTGCATCTAAAATTATTAAATCTCCGGGAACAACATCTTCTGAATTAATTTCGACAGTATTTCCATCTCTTCTAACTAAGGCTTTAGGATAGGACATTTTTTTTAATTCTTCAATAGCCTGGGATGCTTTGTTTTCCTGTACAACTCCAATTAAAGCATTTAAAAAAACTACAAGTAATATTATAACTCCGTCAACATATTCACCTATAAAAAAAGTAATTGCAGCTGCTCCTAATAACACATATATAAGCATATCCTTAAGTTGAGAAATAAAAATAGAAAATAAACTTCTTTTTTTCTTATCCTTAATTTTGTTAAGACCGTATTTTTCGATTCTTTTATCTACTTCTTCATTAGATAAACCTTTATCTATATTTACATTTAAATCTTTACTAACTTCTTCTACTGATTTAGTAAAATACATTTAAGCACCTCTTTTTTTGTAGTTAACTAATTATATATCCTTACAATATCCTTATCAAGTCGATATAAAGATATTTATTTATTATTAAAAACCTTCTTAAAACTTCTATCCATTCCTATAGCTCCCACAGGTGCGGTAATCATTATTGACAAAACAGCTATAGTAAGAATTAAATTACCAGAAGGTTAATGTTAGACTTGCTTTTAAAAGTATTACTATGAGGGAAATTTCCCTTAGATCCGGAGAAATATTTAAAATATCATTTGAAATATAATCAAGTACATAAGGCCATAAAACAATACCTGTAATAATCATCGCTATTATTTCAGGAATTTTTATTCTATTAAAAACACCACTTAATGTAAAACCTATAATCATAATTAAAGATAGACTAAACAACATAAAAAATCCTCCCTTCAGAATAAAAAAAGCCGATGTTCTGCCTTGTATTTGCAGAAGTCATCAGCTTAAAAAGCGGTTTTAGCAATTGCCAAGGGAGAACTTCATTCCCTTAAGAAAGATTAACATAATAATTAATAAGAATCAATTAGAAAATTGAAAATTATGTGATATAATGTAATTCAATTATAAGGAGTGAAACAAATGAACAATAAAAAATCATGATTCAGAAAGCAATTTAAATCGTAAACATGAATATCACAAGAAGTTTCAAGAAATATCTAAATATTTTTTAGAAAATATAGGAACAAATATTGATTACGAAAGAATAACTAAATTAATTATAGATTTAACAGGAGCCAAATATGCAGCATTTAATAAATTCAAAAATAATGGTTAGGATTTTCAAACCAAAGCTTTGGTTGGAGTCTCCCAAAATATTAAAAATGGTATAGATATACTAGGTTTTAATGTGATTAACAAAAAATGGAGCTATGACAAAAAGAGAGAAGAAAAAATAAAAGACAGTACAATCACTTATTTTGATAAATTAAGTGATTTAACCAATGATGTTATTCCAAATATTGTTATAGGAAAAATTGAGGATAAATTTAACCAAGGAATAACAGTAGTTGCAAAAATAACAAAAGAAGATATAGTTATAGAAGGTATTGAAACTGAAGGACAGTTAGCGGTAGTTAAAGAATTAGGATGTGAATTATTTCAAGGATTTTATTTTGAAAAACCTATTTCGAAAGAAGAATTTGATATAAAATATATGTAAATGTAGGAGGAAAATAATGAAGGAAGTTAACAGTATATTTGACGTTCTTGGTCCTATTATGATAGGTCCCTCAAGTTCACACACAGCTGGAGCAGCTAGGATTGGGAAAATTGCCAGATATGCTGCACAAAAGGATATTGCAAGTGCAAAAATTTATCTTCACGGGTCTTTTGCTGAAACGGGAGATGGTCACGGCACTAAAAAGGCAATAGCAGCAGGTCTTTTAGGTATGGAGCCTTATGATGAAAGACTTAGAAATTCTATACAAATAATGGAAGAAAAAAATATTCCAATAGATTTTGAAAAAAAAGATTTAGAAGTAAGTCATCCAAATACAGCAATGATAGTAATAAAAAAATCAACAGGAGAAATCGTAAGAGTTACCGGATCCTCACTAGGTGGCGGAGCTGTTAATGTTACTAATATAAATGGGTTTGAAGTTGAAATTACCGGAGATTACTATACGATTATTACCAAGCATATTGATGTAAAAGGATTAATAAGAGATGTTACTAATATACTTGCGGAGGAAAGCGTTAATATAGCTAATATGAAGGTGATTAGAGGATATGGAAAGAAAGAAGCATCAATGATAATAGAAACTGATGAAACCGTAGAAGTAGGAGTTATTTATAAAATTAAGAATATGAAAAATATGATTGATGTTTTTTATATACTTCCTATAAAGGAGAATGAAGATGTATAGAAATGGAAAAGATATTCTTATGATATGTAATGAAAAAAACATTCCTATATGGAAACTAGCCTTAGATGGAGAGATTGAATCTACTCATTTATCAGAAAAAGAAATTTTTAAAAAAATGGATGAGGTATTAAAAGTAATGAAAAAATCTTCTAAATCATCTGTGAAAAATGATAGTAAAACTTTAGGAGGTATTATAGGAGGAGAATCTAAAAAATTACAAAAAAGAATTAATAGTAATAAAACCCTCTGTGGTGAAATAATAAATAAGGCAATGCTAAAGGCTTTTTCAACTTCACAGCACAATGCTTCTATGGGAAAAATTTGTGCTGCTCCTACAGCTGGCTCTAGTGGAATTATTCCAGCAGCTATAATTACAGTAGTAGAAGAATACAATCTTTCAAAAGAAAAAGCAATAAAAGGATTGCTGACGGCTTCAGCTATAGGAAAAGTTATTACACTTAATGCGACTGTAGCAGGAGCAGAAGGTGGTTGTCAAGCTGAGTGTGGCTCAGCAGCTGCAATGGCATCAGCCGCTGTAGTAGAAATGTTAGGAGGTTCACCAGAAATGGCTTTACATGCGGCTGCAGTATCTTTAAAAAATATAATGGGATTGATTTGCGATCCTATTGCAGGTTTAGTAGAAGCGCCATGTTCAAAGAGAAATGCTTCTGGAGTTGTTAATGCGATGATATCGGCAGAAATGGCCCTAGCGGGAATTGAAAGTGTAGTACCTTTTGATGAAGTTGTAGAAGCAATGAAAAGAGTAGGAGATAACATGAATAGTGATTTTAAAGAAACTGCTAGAGGTGGCATAGCAGGAACACCTACAGGAATAAAAATCAAAGAAAATATTAAAAATCTTTAAAATGCTTTATATATTAATAGAATTTAGGTATAATAACTTATGACAATAAATGAAATTGGAGGAAATTATGGGTATCAGATCAGATATGGGAATCGATTTAGGTACAGCTACTGTACTTGTTTATATTAAAGGAAAAGGGATTGTGTTACAAGAACCGTCAGTAGTTGCTATCGATAGAAATACAGACAAAATACTAGCAGTAGGTGAAGAGGCTAGATCAATGCTTGGAAGAACTCCAGGCAATATTGTAGCAATAAGACCACTTAAAGATGGAGTTATATCAGACTTTGATATAACAGAAAAAATGCTGAAATATTTTATCAAAAAAACAATTGGTAAATCTATATTTAAACCAAGGGTAATTGTATGTGTGCCTAGTGGTGTTACAGAAGTAGAAAAAAGAGCAGTATTAGACGCGTGTAATCAAGCAGGTGCTAAAAAAACATATTTAATAGAAGAACCTGTAGCGGCAGCAATAGGAGCAGGAATAGAATTATCTAAACCTTCAGGCAATATGATTATAGACATGGGAGGCGGAACAACAGATGTAGCTGTTCTTTCATTAGGAGGTATAGTAGTTAGCAAATCCATAAAAATAGCAGGAGATAAATTTGATGAAGCTATAGCTAGATATATTAGAAAAAAATATAATGTGATGATAGGACTTAGAAGTGCAGAAGATCTAAAGATAAGTATAGGAACTGCTTTTCCAGTAGAAGAAGAAAACTTTGTTGAAGTAAGAGGTAGAAACCTAGTTACTGGATTACCTAAAAATTTAACTATATCATCTACTGATATGTTGGAAGCATTAGAAGAAACCGTAACTACCGTTGCTGATGCAGTACATGCAGTACTTGAAAAAACTCCACCGGAATTATCAGCAGACATAAGTGAAAAGGGAATAATAATGACCGGGGGAGGATGTTTGCTTAAAGGTCTAGATAAGTTGATAGCTAAAAGAACGGGAGTACCTGTATACATTGCAGAGAATCCTGTTTCATGTGTAGCAGAAGGTACGGGGAAAGCATTAGAGATGCTAGATGTATATGAAAGCTCACTAATGTCAAGTGAAACTAAAAAGAGTTATAGAGAGTAACTTGGGGAAAGACATATTTTATTTTAGGAACTGGAGGTAATATGAAGGTTAAAAAAGCAGTAATACCAGCAGCAGGATTAGGGACCAGATTTTTGCCATCTACCAAAGCTCAACCTAAAGAAATGCTTAATATATTCGATAAACCTTCGATACAGTATATAGTTGAAGAGGTTGTAAATGCAGGTATTGAAGATATATTAATTATCTTAGGCAGAAACAAAAAATCAATAGAAGACCATTTTGATAAATCATATGAACTAGAGGACAAATTAAAAGATAAAGGTAACAAAAAATTATTAGAAGGTATAGAAAAAATATCCAACTTAGGAAATATTCACTACATAAGACAAAAAGAACCTTTAGGTCTTGGTCATGCTATCTATTGTGCAAAATCCTTTGTAGGCAAGGAACCTTTTGCTGTTATGTTAGGAGATGATATTGTAAAATCAAAAAAACCGTGTATTAAGCAGTTGATAGAAAAATACGAAGAATATGACAGCACAATCATTGGAGTTCAAGAAGTTGATAAAAAGGAAGTAAACAAATACGGTATTGTAAAGGGAGCTAAATTGTCAGATAGGCTTTATAGGGTAGAAGATCTAGTTGAAAAACCAAAAGTTGAAGAATCTCCATCCAACATAGCAATACTTGGTAGATATGTAATTAGCCCTGCAATCTTTGATATATTAAAGAATACAAAACCGGGAGCTGGTAATGAAATACAGCTTACCGACGGGTTAAAAGAACTATCCAAACATGAAGACGTGTATTCTTACATATTTGAAGGAAAAAGATATGATGTTGGAAATAAACTTGGTTTTTTACAAGCTACAGTAGAGTTTGCATTAGAGGATAAAGAATTAGGAAATGCTTTTAGAGAATATCTTAAAAACATTATCAAATAAAGGAGATGGGTGTCTTGGAATATAAAGAAAGATACAGGGAATGGTTGAAAAACAAGTATATTGATAAAGAAACCAAAAAAGAAATTCTTGAACTGACGGATGACGAGGTAAAAGAAGCTTTTTATAGCGATTTGGAGTTCGGCACTGGGGGTATTAGAGGGATAATGGGTGTCGGCACAAACAGAGTCAACAAATATACTATTGCTAAAGCAACACAAGGACTGGCTGACTTCATAAATAGTAAAGCTATAGGATATCCTTCTGTAGCAATATGTTACGATTGTAGAGATAATTCTAGATATTTTTCAGAAGTTGCAGCTTCAGTACTGGCAGGGAACAATATAAAAACATATATATTTAAAGAATTAAGACCAACACCGATGCTTTCATATGCAGTAAGATATTTAGAATCAACAGCAGGAATTATCATTACAGCAAGCCATAACCCACCTGAATATAATGGATACAAGGTATATTGGGATTACGGTTGCCAGATGATACCTGAAATGTCAGAAGAATTAACTGAAGAAATAGATAAGCTTGAATTCAAAGATATTAAATATTCTAATTTTGAAAAAGAAGTTGAAAAAGAAAATATTATAGAAGTTCTTGAGATTATTGAAGACTCTTTCATAGAAAAATCTAAGACTCTAAGTTTAAATAATGACGTAGATAAAAGCATTGTAATAGTGTACACTCCGTTACACGGTACTGGACTAGTACCTATAAAAAGACTTTTAGAAGAAATGGATTACGAAAGCTTATATATAGTTGAAGAACAAATGAAACCGGATGGTAGTTTTCCAACTGTAGATTCTCCTAATCCAGAAGACGAAAAAAGTTTTGAACTTGCTATAAAAAAAGCAAAAGAAGTAGATGCTGACATTATTCTTTCTACAGATCCGGATGGGGACAGACTTGGCGTAGCTTGTAAGGATACTGATGGTAAATATAAACTATTAACCGGAAATGAAACTGGAGCTTTATTTATATATTATATCTTAGAATCAATGAAAGCAAAAAATCTAATTAAAGAAAACTCTTTAGTTATAAAAACAATAGTTACCAGTGAATTAGGAAGAGTAATAGCAGAAAATTATGGAGTTGATTGTGAAGATACATTAACGGGATTTAAATTTATTGGAGAAAAAATAGAAGAATACAGTAAAACAGATGATAAAAATTATATTTTTGGTTATGAAGAAAGTGCTGGATATCTAATAGGTGAGTACGTTAGAGATAAAGACGCTGTTTCAGCTGCACTAATTGCAGCTGAAATGACTGGATACTTTAAGAAAAAAGGAACTTCACTAGCTGAGGAACTGGAAAAACTTTACGAAAAATACGGATACTACTTAGATGAACTTCAAAACATTAAACTTGAAGGAATAGAAGGCAAAGAAAAAATAGAAAAGATTATAGATACCTTTAGAAATGAAAATATAAATGAATATTTCGATGGTAAAATCATAATAAAAAACGACTACCAAGAAAAAATTTCTACAAATTTCAAAGATAATAATAAATCTTTAATCCAATTACCTGAATCTAATGTTCTTAAATATATTTTTGAAGATGGCTCTAGCTTTGTAGTAAGACCTTCAGGAACAGAACCTAAATTGAAAATATATTATTCTGTTGTTGACAATAGTTTAGAAAAATCAAAAGAAAAATACAAATATATATTTAATAAGGTTAATGAGATAATAGATAAAGTATAGAGGTGTAATTATGAAAGTAAAAAAAATACTTCTATTTGTCATTGTAATTTCTTTAATTTCTTCAAGTTTAATTTTTTCTTATGGCGAACACAATCCATCTAGAGAAGAATTGGAAGCTATGATTGAAGAAGTTGCTTTAAGAAAAGGAATACCGTCTGTAATTTTAAAAGCAATAGCTAGAACGGAATCGGTATTTAAGCATTACAATGAAGATGGAAGCGTACTAATAGGGTCTTCTGGAAGTATAGGTTTAATGCAAATACACAACAGCAGAGGCACTTATGATAATAGCAGATTAAAAAACGATATATACTACAATATAGAAGCAGGAGCTAATATACTGCTGGAGAAATGGAATATGAGTGCATCTAAGAAAATTCCTACTGTAGGGTATATGGATCCCAATATTTTAGAAAGCTGGTATTTTCCGCTGTGGGCATACAATAGCTATGTTGAAAGTAATAACCCTAATGTACTACCTTACTATTTTAGCACCTGGACGAAGCATTATGCATATCAGGATTTAGTTTTATACAAGGTACTACCGGAAGAATACAACCAGCAGATAAGTGATATAGATACATCTTATTTGCCATCGGAAGGGTTGCCTGAAAAAACACTCAATATACCATATCCGGAGAAAGTTCATGAAGGAGATATTGTACTTTTTGAAGAAGGTAATAAGGTAAGAATAAAAACAGGATCAACTTTAAATTTAAGAAAAGAGCCTAATGGAGAAGTAATAGGAAAAGTAAATGATGGAGAAGAATATTTTATTTCTGGAGAAGCTCTCTTATCAGGTGGGTACTACTGGCATAAAATAGCAAATGAGTCTGGAAAATCTTTGGGATGGGCTGCTAGAAACTGGATGGTTTTAGTTGAAAAAAAGCAGTTAGATGCAGAATCGGTAGACAGCATTAACAAATCAGAAGAAATATCTGAGATGATTTTTCAGGACATTGAAGGTCACTGGGCAAAAGAATATATAAAAGATCTATATAACAAGGGAGTAGTTAAAGGGAAATCAGAACAGGAATTTAAACCTGAAGATGAAGTTACAAAGGAAGAATTTTATGTGATGATTGATAGAATAATAGAATTAGAAAATCAAGAAAAAGAAGTAACTATAAAAGATTTAGATGAAGTTAGCGACTGGGCTTTTGAGTCTACATACTTACTTTATAAAAATGATATTATAGACACGGATGAAGGGTATTTAATACCAAAAGAGTGCATCACTCGAAAAGAAGTTGTTGAATCATTGGGGAAAATAATTAAATACGATGAGGAGTATAAAGAAATACTTTTCGAAGATATAGTAGAACTAGACACTGAAGAATTAGAAGGACTTTTTAAAGTTTTTTCTGCAGGGTTAATTACTGGAAAAGATGAAAAGACTTTTGCTCCGGATGATTTGATAAAAAGAGGAGAACTTTCAAAATTGCTAAGTATGCTTTACGGAAAAGAATTAATATATGAAATTAAAGAATAAAAATAAGAGTCTGCTTACACAGCAGACTCTTTCAATTTATTATCGTCATTTGGACCGTCTATTTCTTTAAAAGCTCTAATTTGTTTTAAGAACATGAATATTGTAAGTATCAATGTGAGGATATCAGCAATAGGTTGAGCATATATTATTCCATTTAATCCAAACATATCCGGAAGTACTAATAGTAGGGGAATCAAAAAATACCCCTGTCTAGCCATAGATAGTATCATTGAAGGCTTACCCTTTCCAATGGATTGAAACATAGTAGTAATAATTATTTGAAAACCCATAAAAGGTAATGCAATGAGCATAGCATTCATCATTCTAATACTGAAATCCTGAACAGCTACTACATCAGTAAAAGAAGATACTATTACATTTTTTCCAAACAAGAAAACAGTAAAAAAGAATAAGGCAATATAAGTAGAGCCTTTGATACCAGCCTTTAAGGTTTCTTTAAATCTATCCAAATTATTTGCACCCCAACTGTATCCTGCTAGAGGCTGAAAACCTGTAGAAAATCCAAATACTATAAAAAAAGCTATTGAAAAAACTCTTTGGGTAAGTCCTAACCCGGCAATAACTGTGTCGCCGTAAACCATAGCTGCAGAATTAATCATTCCCATAGATATACTGGCTAGCATTTGTCTTGTAAAAGATGGAAAACCTATTTTGAAAATTTCCCCGTAAATTTCTCTATTAGGCTTAAAGCATTTCAAACTTACTTCAGCTATACTCTTCTTTTTTGCATAAAAACTAAATAGATAAATAAATGATATAGCTTTACCAATTATAGTTGCCCAGGCGGCTCCAGCAACTCCTAAATCAAATACAAATATAAAAATGGGATCCAATACTATATTAATTCCTGATCCGATTAAAAATCCGTACATAGATCTTTTAGCTGCACCTTCTGCTCTTAAAAGGTTGTTCATAGTCATATTAAGCATGGTTATAGAATTTGCAACTATGATTATTTTAGTATAGCTTAAAGCATAAGGCATAATTGTGTCGGTAGCTCCAAAAGCTTTCAGTAAAGGTTCTACATATATAAACATTCCTATAGATACTATTATAGATACTATGAGAGAAGTAAAAAATGAGGTGGATGTGGAAATATTTGCTCTTTTATAATCTTTCTGTCCAAGCAATCTGGACAGATAAGAACCGCCACCTATCCCAAACATACCTCCGATGGATCCAACCATCATCATTATAGGAAAAGCAATCGTTACGGCTCCTAAAGCTGATGGATCATTTAATCTTCCTATAAAAAAAGTGTCTGCTAGATTATATATAGCATTAATGAGCATTCCTATGATTGAAGGTAAGGCTAATTCCATCAAAGCTCTGTTTATTGATTTGTTTTCTAATGTATTAATTCTTTCTTTATTCATTTAATTTCCTCCTCACCTGAGCAATCTTTCTAAATACTTTTTAAAAAATTCAGTTCTCTTTTTATCATCTTGGTACTGCTGATGCATTGAAAAAAAAGAGCCAATCATAGCATGACTTAAAATTTTATATTCTTCTTTTTGGTAGAATTTATTTTCATCAGCTAAATCTAAGAGTACAGCAAGTTTTGAGTCTAAATAATCAATCCAGTGTCTAAAAAACTCATCTGAATCACATTCTGATTTTTCATCTAAAATTCTATGAATTATTTTTTTAGACAAATGATTTCTTTTCTTTTTATCTTCTTCCATTATTTCAAAAAATTTATATACTTTACATAAAGGCGTTAGATCTAAGTCAATAATTTTATCTAAACTATCAAAAGTGGCCTGCCAACTTTCTTTTAATATAGACATATACAAATCTTCCTTACCCTTAAAATAATTGTAAAGAGTTCCAACTGCTACATTGGAATTTTTAGCTATTTTTCTCATATCTACATCTTCATAATTGTATTTTTTAAATAAATTATCTGCTTCTAAAATAATATGAAGTTTTGTATTATTCTGATTTTTAGGCATAAAAAAACCTCCTTAAATGAACTGTGTTCATATTATAATGAACGAGGTTCATTTTGTCAAGAAAAAGATAGGAGTTCAAGAACTCCTATCTTAATTATACTATCATATAATATGTCTAACTTTTATGATGCCTTCTATATTTTTAATTTCATTTAGTATTTCCTGGGAAATATCTCCTTCAATATCTATAACGTTGTATGCAAAATCCCCTTTGCTTTTATTAACCATCTCTATAATATTTATATTATTTTTTGCAAGAACAGAAGATAAAGAACTTATCATATGAGGCACATTTTTATTAAATACTGTTATTCTTTCTGTACCCTCCGTTCTTTCCAGATTGCATTCAGGATAATTAACTGAATTGGTAATTTTACCTTCTTCTAAATATTCTTTAAGTTGTATTACAGCCATTTTTGCACAATTTTCTTCCGACTCATAGGTAGAAGCACCTAGATGAGGTAAACAAACTACATTTTTAGCAGTAATTAATTTTTGGTTAGGAAAATCAGTCACATACTTTGCCAGCTTATCTTCTTTTAAAGCTTTAATTAGAGCATCTTCGTTGATTAGTCCTCCTCTTGACATATTAATGATTTTAGCAGTTTTCTTCATTTTTCCAATTTCTTTTTTGTCAATGAAGTTCCTAGTTTTATCAATTAAAGGAATATGTAAGGTAATATAATCTGAATTATTTAGTAAATAATCTAAGTTTTTTGCATATTCCACATCCCAAGATAAACCTATAGCTTTTTCTACGGATATGTATGGATCGTATCCTATTACATCCATTCCTAATTTTACACCTGTATTAGCTACAAGAACTCCTATTGCTCCTAAGCCTATAACGCCTAATTTTTTTCCTTTTATTTCTGGACCTTTAAACTGGCTTTTACCTTTTTCGACTTCTTTAGCAACATCTCCTTCTAAAGAATTCACCCATTCCATACCTTCTGCAACTTTTCTTGAACTTAGCAGTAATGATAAAAAGGTAAGTTCCATGACTCCATTGGCATTAGCACCGGGGGTATTGAAAACTACGATACCATCTTTAGTGCATTTCTCTACAGGAATATTATTTACTCCAGCACCTGCTCTAGCTATAGCTTTTAGAGATTCGGGAAATTCTTCTTTATGTAGATTGTGACTGCGAAGTACTATTCCATGAGCATTATCTAGATCCTCTGAAAAAATTGTATATTTATGCTTTTCGAACAGATCTAATCCTATAGGCGAAATCTTGTTGAAAGTTGAAATATTAAACATTTAATCCACTCCTCTATCAAAAAAATATTATATATATATTAACAAAGAT
>JAWSUU010000050.1:0-14583 GCA_033549325.1 Bacillota bacterium
TAGAAAAAATTGAAACAAATATTAAAAAGTACAATTTAATAAAAGAAGGTCAAAATATCCTGATAGGTTTATCTGGTGGACCGGATTCTGTTATGCTTTTACACGTATTGAGGATATTTAAGAAAAAGAAAAATTTTAATCTTTATGCAGCTCACATCAATCACCTGTACAGAGGAGAAGATGCTTACAAAGACGAAGAATTTGTCAGAAAGCTCTGCGAAGATTTTAATGTCCAACTATATATTAAAAGACAAAATGCTTCGATATTAGCAAAGGAAAATAAAATTACAGAAGAAGAAGCCGGCAGGGAAATAAGATACGGATTTTTCAACAAAATCCTTAAGGAAATAGGCGGTGGTCTAATCGCAACAGCACATAATAAAAACGACCAGGCTGAAACCCTATTACAGAGAATGATAAGAGGTACAGGAATCGAAGGGTTGACAGGGATGGACTATAAACAGGACAATATAATCCGGCCTTTATTAAACATAGATAAAGAAGAAATCCTTAAATATCTAGAGATAAATAGTTTTAACTTCTGTATTGATAAGACAAATACAGAACCAATCTACGGAAGAAATAAAATACGCCTGGAACTAATCCCATACATTGAAAAGACATTTAATGAAAATTTTCAAGACACTTTATTTAGAATGTCTCAAAATATGAAAGACGATTATAAAATTATTAACCGACAGGTAGAAAATAATTTTTCTAAATGTCTTATTTCAAAAGATAAAGAAAGAATTATATTAGATATAGATACTTTAAAGAAATTTCCTAAAGGTATAAGAAGTAGAATACTTAGAAATTCTATTGAATATATAAAAGGAAATAAGGTAGACGTTGAAAGAAAACATATTGACTATTTAGACGGATTTATGTTGAAGAAAGAAACAGGAAAATCAATAGATTTAGGAGATAGTGTAGTAGGAGAAATATCCTACAATAAATTAATTATAAGAAATAAAGGTAAAATTAAGAATTATGTGTATAATTTAGAGAAGGGGATAAATTTCATTAAGGAAATAAATAAAAGTATAAAAGTATCCCATAATGGTAAGAACACTATAAATGAAGATAAAAATTCAATAATAATAGACTCTGATATAATCAAAGGACAGCTTAAGGTTAGAAACAGACAAAATGGAGATAAGTTTCAACCCTTAGGAATGAAAGGCAGCAAAAAAATAAAAGACTATTTCATTGATGAAAAGATACCTGCAAAATTAAGAAATGAAATTCCCTTGATTTGTGATGATGAAAGTATTATTTGGATTGCAGGGTATAGAATGAATCATAATTATAGAATAACTGAAAAAACATTAAATACAACAAAAATAGAAATCGTGGAGGTATAAGGTGAATCTAGAAAAAATTACTAAAGAAGTTATGATAAGTGAAGAAGAGATACAGCATAAGGTAAAAGAATTAGGAAAAAAAATTACGGAAGATTATAAGGGAAAAGATCTAGTAGTAATATGTGTATTGAAGGGAGCAATAATGTTTGTTTCCGATTTAATAAAAGAGATTAAAGTACCTTTAGCAATAGATTTTATGGCTGTATCAAGTTATGGTAATTCTACTAAGTCATCAGGAGTTGTAAAAATAATCAAAGACTTAGATGACAGTATAGAAAAAAAAGATGTTCTTATAGTTGAAGATATTATAGATTCCGGACTTACTTTAGCATATTTGCTGGATAATCTTAAATCAAGAGATCCAAACTCTATGGAGATATGTACACTCCTAGACAAGCCATCTGGAAGAAGAGCCGATGTTAAAACAAAATACGTAGGATTTGAAATTAAAGATGAATTTGTTGTAGGATATGGTCTGGATTATGCAGAAAAATATAGAAATGTACCACATATTTTTGTATTAAAAGAAGAAGTATATCAGTAGTTATTGAAAGCATTAAATTAATATGGTACAATAAAAAATTAGTGAGAAAGTTAATAATTAAATTATCAACATATATAACTAAGCGAGGAGGACAAAATGAAGAAATTCGCAAAAGGCATCGGTCTGTATATAGCTATATTTATAGTTATACTACTGATAGTAAGTATGATGTCTAACACTGGAGTTGAGCCTGAAGAGATCTCATTTTCAGAACTAATAGTACAGCTTCAAAACAAAAACATAAGTAGCATAAATTTTATCGAAAATCAGGTGGAAGGAACATTGAAAGATGGGACCCAGTTCAAGTCCTATGTACCTAATATTGTAATGCTTTCCGATATATATAATAGATATTTAGCGGCTGAAGTAGAAGCAGGAACAGTAACCATGGAAGGTGAACCTGTTCCGGAAACACCATTTTATATACAGTTACTACCTACCCTAGGTATGATAGCTTTATTTGCTGTTTTCTGGTTTGTGTTCATGAATCAATCCCAAGGTGGTGGCGGAGGCAAGGTTATGTCTTTCGGTAAGAGTAAAGCAAAATTACACGAAGACGATCCTAAAAAGAGAATAACCTTCGATCACGTAGCAGGATTAGACGAAGAAAAAGAGGAAATGAGTGAAATTGTAGATTTCTTAAAGGATCATAAGAAATTCACTAAACTTGGAGCAAGAATACCAAAAGGAGTTCTTATGATAGGACCTCCTGGAACAGGTAAAACATACCTATCTAAAGCTGTAGCTGGAGAAGCTGGAGTACCGTTTTTCAGTATAAGTGGTTCGGACTTTGTAGAGATGTTTGTAGGAGTTGGAGCTTCAAGGGTTAGAGATTTATTTGAACAAGCAAAGAAAAATGCACCTTGTATAATATTTATAGATGAGATAGATGCAGTAGGAAGAAAAAGAGGCGCAGGCCTTGGTGGCGGTCATGATGAAAGAGAACAAACTTTAAATCAACTTCTAGTTGAGATGGACGGATTTGGAGTTAATGAAGGGATCATTATGATAGCTGCAACAAACAGACCTGATATATTGGACCCTGCTATATTAAGACCTGGAAGATTTGATAGACAGGTACATATAGGGATTCCTGATATAGTTGGTAGACAGGCTATACTGCAAGTACATGCTAAAAATAAACCTTTAGAAGATGATGTAGATTTAGAAATTATAGCAAGAAGAACCCCAGGATTCACACCAGCAGACTTAGAAAATTTACTTAATGAGGCAGCTCTTTTGGCAGCTAGAAATGATTTAGAAAAAATTCCTATGGAAGTTATAGAAGAATCAATTACAAAAGTAATAGCTGGACCGGAAAAGAGAAGTAAGGTAATAAGTGAAAAAGAAAAGAGATTGACAGCATATCACGAAGCCGGTCATGCACTTGTTGCGACCATGCTTCCAAATACAGACCCGGTACATATGATATCAATAATACCAAGGGGTAGAGCTGGTGGATTTACAATGATAATTCCGAAAGAAGATAAGTATTATAGATCTAAAACAGAAATGGAAGAAACTCTCGTTCATCTACTAGGTGGAAGAGTTGCTGAAAAGCTTGTTCTTGACGATATAAGTACAGGAGCGTCTAATGACATACAAAGAGCTACCAAAATAGCAAGAGGTATGGTTACACACTATGGTATGAGTGATGAACTTGGACCTATGACCTACGGAAGCGATGAAGATGAAGTTTTCTTAGGAAGAGATTTTTCTAAGAGTAAAAACTATTCAGAGGAAGTAGCAGCAAAAATAGATAATGAAATGAGAACTATAATAGACAAAGCATACTATAAGGCTGAAACACTACTTAAAGAAAATATGGGTAAATTGCATAAAGTAGCTGAGGCTTTACTTGAAAAAGAGACTTTAGATGCTGAACAATTCAACGAAATAATAGCAGAAGCATAAAAAAAAGTCTTGGATAATTTCCAAGACTTTTTTGATATTGAATATATTCATAAATACTTTATTATTTATTAAGTAAATATATAATATTTTGTTGTATATTATACTTAGAAAGAGAGGATTTTATGAGCAAAGAAAATATTTTGATAGTAGATGATGATAAAGATATCAGAAACATGATAAAGATTTATTTAAAAAATGAGAATTTTAATGTATTTACAGCAGAAAACGGAGAAGAAGCTATAGAAATATCAAATAACAACAGGATAGATTTGATAATCCTGGATATTATGATGCCAAAAATGAATGGAACTGAAACCTGCATGAAACTTAGGGAGAAACACAAAATGCCTATAATTTTTTTAACTGCAAAAACAGAAGATCAGGACAAAATCACCGGATTATCGGCAGGTGGGGACGATTACATAACAAAGCCTTTCAACCCATTAGAACTAATAGCTAGAGTAAAGGCTAATATTAGAAGAGTGAGAGTTTTTGATAATATTCAGGAGGTTGAAGATAGCAACACTATAAACATAGAAGATTTAACTATTGATAAAGACAACCATCAAGTTTTTATTGAGGATAGAGAAATTCATCTTACAAAAACAGAGTTTGAAATATTAAGACTTTTAGGGGAGAACAAAGGAAAGGTTTTTAGTATAGAAAAAATCTACAATAGAGTATGGAAGGATGAGTTTTTTGTTACGGATAATACAGTCACTGTCCATATACGAAAATTAAGAGAAAAACTAGGTGATGATTATAAAAATCCAAAGTACATAAAAACTATTTGGGGAGTTGGCTACAAGGTTGAAAAAGATTAAATTAGAGAAGAGTTTAAAAACTGAATTTTTAGGTATGTTTATTATTTCTTTAGTTTTGAGCTTTACCTTAGGTTTATCTCTTTTTTACCTTTCAGAAAATATATACACTGAATTTAGAGAAGAAAAGTACCTGGATGAAAGAGAAAGGGCAAAGGATTATCTAAATGAGGTAGTAGAAAATATAGAAGGCAACATAGATGCATTACCTATTAATTCATTTAATAATAAACTTGAAAGTAGAGTAAAAGTTAATAATTTATATCATTTAAGTATTGCAGATGAAAATGGATCTATAATTTTTAATGGAGGTATAGAAAATTTAGAATCTAGAGATTTTCTTTTTTACGATACTATAGATTTTAATGGTAGGAAACATATAGTCTTTGTAGAAGGTAGATATCAAAATAATGAGCTGGAAAGAGAAATTCTTGCTATGCTGGTAATAATGGTTTCTGTATTATTTTTTGTAGCCGCCTTTTTCAAACTGACAAATAAAAGGATTAATTATATAAATGAAATATCTCAAAAGGTTGATGATATTTCCGGAGGAAATTTAGATACCTTTATAGATTTAAAAGGAAATGACGAACTTACATCTCTTGCTGGAAATATTAATTATATGGCATATTCATTAAAGGAAAGAAGTGAATATGAAGATAAGGTTGAAAGATCTAAAAGAGAACTTATAACCAATATGTCCCATGATCTTAGAAGTCCTCTTACATCTATTATAGGATATTTGAATTTAATTAAAGATAGTAAGAATGAAAGCAGAGAAGAAATCAAAGAATATGCTGAAGTATCTTACAACAAGGCTATACAGCTTAAAGAATTGACAGAGAGACTTTTTGAATATTCCAAAATCACAAGTGAAAAAATGATAGTGGAAAAACAGCATATTGATTTAAATCTACTAATCAATCAAATAAAAGAAGAGTATGCTTATATAATAAGATTTAATAAACTTAATTTAAAAACTAATATAAAAAATACAAAACTCGAAATATTTGCAGATCCTCTATTAATAGTTAGACTTTTCGAAAATCTGATTATGAATGCTGTAAAATACGCCAAAAAGCCGGGAGATTTTTTAATAGAAACGGACTCTGATAAAGACTATGTATATATTAGATTCAAAAATAAGATCAAGGACAAGTTTAATTCAGATGATTTAGATAGAATTTTTGAAAGAATGTATATAAAGGATGAAGCAAGACAGGAAGGTAAAAGTACCGGCTTAGGATTAGCAATAAGCAAGGAAATTGTGGAGATGAACGGCGGAAAAATTTGGGCTGAAACTAAAGGTAATGACATAATATTTAATTTGAAATTCCATATAAGTAATAAAAAAGAGTAAGGAAAATTTTCCTTACTCTTTTAAATGTTTAATTTATGAAAGTTTGTGTACAAACAATCCACTTCTAAGTTTAGGTTCAAACCATGTTGATTTTGGAGGCATAACATTTCCTGAATCAGCAACACTCATCAAATCTTCAATAGTTACTGGATACATTGAAAATGCAACCTTCATACCTTCTGATACTCTTTTTTCAAGTTCCTTCAATCCTCTAATACCACCAACAAAGTCTATCTTTTCGCTGGTTCTAGGGTCTTCAACTCCTAAAACTGGTTTCAATAAATTGTCTTGAAGTATTGAAGCATCTAAGCTTTTAACAGGATCTTCAGATTCAAAAGTTCCTTCTTTTGCAATCAATTTGTACCACTTATTATCTAAGTACATTCCGAAGGTGTGTTTTTCTAAAGGTCTAAATGGTTCATCTTCCTTACACTCTTCAATTTCAAATTTTTCCTTAACCATTTTAAAGAAATCTTCTTCATTATGTCCGTTTAAATCCTGAACTACTCGATTGTAATCCATGATAAACAAGTCTTCATCAGGGAATATTACAGACATAAAGTAATTAAATTCTTCTTCCCCTGTATAATCAGGATTTTCTTTTCTTCTTTTCAATCCTACTTTATAGGAAGAAGCAGTTCTGTGGTGTCCATCTGCTATATATAGATAATCTACATCTTTGAAAATTTCTGATATGTTTTCGATAATATCATCTTTGTCTATTACCCAGATGATATGAGTTACATCATCTTCAGATGTAAAATTATAAACCGGTTTGTTGAACTTTATCCAGTTATTTATTATTGTGTTAAGATTATCATTTTTTCTGTAGGATAGAAATATTGGAGCTGTGTTTGCATCACAGTGATCAAAGTTGTTTATTCTATCCTGTTCTTTTTCCGGCCTTGTAAATTCGTGTTTCTTAATTATATCATTTTCATAATCATCTATTGAAGTACAGGCAACTAACCCTGTCTGTACCCTACCAAACATTAGCTGTCGGTAGATATAGTATTTTTCTTTTTCGTCTTGCTTTAAAGTGCCTTTTTCTACCAATTTATCTAAATTTTTTCTCGCTGTTTCATATACTATCTTATCGTGAGCATCTACTGAATCTTCTAAATCAATCTCAGATCTAACTACGTGTAAAAAAGATTTGTCGTTACCTTCCGCCATTTTTTTAGCTTCTTCTCTGTTCATTACATCGTAAGGTAGACTTGCTACCTTTTCAACAATATCTTCTTTAGGTCTAATACCTTTAAAAGGTTTAACTTTTGCCATAAAATCTCCTCCTGTTAATTTTTATAGACCTAGAATGTCGTCTATATTTTCAAGTAACTCTTTAATTTCTTCTAATGTGATATCACCCATATGAGCGATTCTAAAGGTCTTTTCTTTCAAGTCTCCGTATCCGTTGGAAATCGTAAATCCTCTTTCTGCTAATTTAGCATTTAAATCTTTTACGCTAATTCCTTTAGTATTCTTTACAGCGGTTACTGTATTCGAAGCATATTCTTCTTCTCCAAACAATTCAAAGTTCTTCTTAGCCCATGCTCTAACATAATCAGCCATTTCCTTATGTCTATCAAATCTATTTTCTATTCCTTCTTCCATAATCTTATCTAATTGATAATCTAAAGCAAACATCAGTGATAAGTTTGGAGTTGATGGATACTGGTGATCTTTTTTTCCAATGTATTTATAAACTTTCAGTATATCAAGATAATAACCTCTGTTTTCTACTGTTTCAGCTCTTTTAACAGCTTTTTCAGAAATAGTACAAATTGCCAATCCTGGAGGTAAAGCTAAAGCTTTTTGTGTAGAAGTAACACATATATCTACACCCCACTTGTCTACTTCGATTTTAGCTCCTGCTGCAGAACTTACTGTATCTATACAGAACACTACATCAGGATATTTTTTTACTACTTCTCCGATTTCTCCTACAGGATTCATAATACCAGTGGAAGTTTCATTGTGGGTAACTGTTACTAAATCATACTTTCCTGTTGATAAAGCTTCATCTACCATTTCAGGTGTAGTATGTTTACCCCATTCCACTTCAAATAAATCCGCCGGCACTCCGTTGCCCACTGCCATATCGTACCATCTTTTACCAAAAGCTCCTACAGAAAATACTGCAGCTCTTTTTTTAGTACATGATCTTATAGCTGCTTCCATAAATCCACTTCCTGAAGAAGTTGATAATAGTACCTGTTTATCTGTATAAAGAAGTTCCATCATTTTTTCGCTTATACTTCTTTGAAGGGTGGATGCATCTTTACTTCTATGACCTATCATAGGTGTAGACATTTTTTCTAAAACATCTGATTTAACTTCAGTTGGTCCTGGTATAAATAATTTTTTGTGCATGTGTAATCCTCCTTTAATTTATCTTATTTAAAATAATTCATCTACTGTTGCAACAATTTCCTCACCTATTCTTGCTTGAGCTTCTTTTGTAGAGCCTCCAATATGAGGAGTCAATGCAACTTTAGGATGTGTGTATAATTTTTTGTTTGGAGTTGGTTCTTCTTCAAATACGTCTACTGCTGCTGCGGCAACCTTTCCAGAATCTAAAGCTTTAATTAAAGCTTCTTCATCTATTACGCCACCTCTTGCACAGTTAACTATGAAAACTCCATCTTTCATTTTCTCAAATTCATCTTTTCCTAATACAGCACCTTGTTTTTTATTAAAAGGTACATGTAGAGAAATATAGTCGGACTCTTTAAGCAATTCATCCATTTCCTTATATTGATAGTTATCATAGCCTTCCTTAGGACCACTTCTATTTGTATAGAACACATTCATACCTAGAGCTGCTCCCAGTGCAGCAGTTTCTTTAGCTATTCTTCCAAATCCAATTAGACCTAAATTTTTATCCAGTAATTCACTACCTTTATACTGTTTTTTATTCCACTGTCCCTCTCTCATAGTAACATTTGCTATGTAAGTATATCTGGATAAACTCAACATCTGACCTAATGCAAGTTCAGCTACAGCTCTGCTGCTGGAATTTGGTGTATTTCTAACTTTGATACCTTTACTCTTGGCATAATCAACATCGATGTTATCCAGTCCAACACCAGCTCTAATGATTAGCTTTAATTTTCCACTTTTTGCTGCTTCATCAATTAACTCTTCTCTAATCTTGGTAGCTGATCTTACGATTACAATGTCTACTTCTTTAATCTTTTCTTTAAGTTCTTCAAGCTCATAGTGATGTTCAATCACCTCATGTCCTCTTTCCTTTAAGGCTTTTGCAGCATTTTGATCCATGCTGTCGTTAGCTAAAATAATTGCCATAGTATCGTCTCCTTTATATAATTTGTTTTATAAACTAAATTTACTGCTATTTGATAATTAGGTTCAATTATAAGTATATTATTAGATATATAAACTGTCAATTATAAAGTATAGATAAATAATTTTCATTATTAGCATATAATTGACTAAAGTGAAAATTTATAGTATTATTCTTATCAGAAAACAAGGTGATTAGATGTATGAATATGAATTAATAGAAAGAGAATTAAATACTCAATATATAGGTAGAGTTTTTCTTCAATTTGAAAATATAGAATCAACTACTTCAAAATGCAGAAACATATCTCAAACATGTCCTTCGGGAATGTTGGTTTTATCAGAAGATGATATGGAAGGAAATACTTACCTAGATAAGGACTTGAAAAACTTTAAAAATAAAGTTTTAATGAGCCTTATTTTAAAGTTGGACAGAAATAACTTCAACAAAGAACATGCAGAGAGCTTAACCAACTGCGTTGGAGCGGCTTCTCTACTATCAGTAGGAGAAGAATATTTTCAGGATTTAGTTTATTACTGGGAAAAGGTGGTAAAGGGAAAAGAATTTTTAGCAGAAGTTGACAGCCATAAATCCTTAAAATCAAAAGATAAAAGTATAATACTTAGCTTAAGAATATATTATAATTCTGAGGTAAATAGAGAGGTTTTAATCGGTAGACTTTTAAATAAGTTAGAAAAAAACATCAACCAGACATTTGTTAAAAATCAAAGTCAGGATGTTATCGATATTTGCAGTAGTTTCTTAAAATCTAAAGATACCTATATTCAGGTAAACAAAAAAAATAGGAAAACTGTAAAAATAATAGAAGATATACAATTAAATTTAGAAGGCAATTTATCAGGAAAACATAAATCCGAAGATATCTATATTAATTGGAAAGATTATGAAGTAGAGTGGTGTGATTAAATGAAAATAGGAAATATTCAATTGGAAAACAATATACTTATTGCTCCAATGGCGGGGATTACAGATACAGCTTTCAGAACCATATGCAAGGAAATGGGAGCTGGTCTTTTATTTACTGAAATGATAAGTGCTAAAGGACTTTACTATAAAGACAGGAAAACTAATGAACTCTTACAAATTGAATCAAAAAATAAACCTGTTGGCATACAGCTTTTTGGCTCTGAACCGAAAATATTTCAGGAAGTAATAAAAAAGTATATAAATAATAATGAAAGCATAGAGTTGATAGACTTAAATGTAGGTTGTCCGGCACCTAAAATAGTTAAAAATGGCGATGGCAGTGCTCTTATGAAAAAACCGGACTTGGTTGGAGAGGTAATATATAAAATCAAACAGATTTCTAATAAGCCCGTTTCAGCAAAAATTAGAGCTGGATGGGATGAAGACAATCTAAATGCTGTGGAAGTGGCAAAAATAATAGAAGAAGCAGGTGCCGATGCCCTTACTGTACACGGAAGACACAGGCAGCAGTTTTACAGTGGTAAAGCAGATAGGAGCATAATAAAGGAAGTAAAGGATAATTTGAATATTCCTGTAATAGGTAACGGGGATATATTTACTGTAGAAGATGCAAAATCAATGCAGGAAGAAACCGGCTGCGACGGTATAATGTTGGCAAGAGGAATTTTAGGAAATCCATGGTTGATAAAATCCCTTGCTAATATATATAATAATGAAGAAAAAAATATATCAAATAAAGAAAAACTCAATATGATTTTAAAACATTTTCACTTAATAGAAAAGTATAAGGGAAAAAGACGTGCCCTATTAGAAATGAGAAAACATACTGGATGGTATATAAAAGGCATGGAAAATGCAGCTAAAATAAGAGATAAGATAAATAGAGTTAAGGATAAAAGTGAATTTGAAAGAATTCTTAAAGAACTAATATTGTAAGACAGGTCAAAATCTTGACAAGTGTAGGTCTATACAATATAATTATTCAAATAATGAAAACATTAATAATATTCAAAGGAGAGAATTAAAAAATGGATAATAATGAAACCTTACTGACCCAAGAAGGGTTAGAAGAATTAAAAAATGAAATAGAAGATTTAAAAGTAAACAAAAGAAAAGAAGTAGCTGAAAAGATTAAAGAGGCACTAGCTTTTGGAGATATAAGTGAAAACTCTGAATACGACGAAGCTAAAAATGAGCAGGCTGAAGTTGAGAGAAGAATTGCTAAACTTGAAAACATGATAAAAAATGCAAGAATAATCCAGGACAGCAAAGATAAAACGGATATAATAAATGTCGGAAGCAGTGTTAAGATAGAAGATTTAGAATTCAACGAAGAGATGGAATATAAAATAGTAGGCTCAGCTGAAGCTGATCCATTTAAAGGAAAAATTTCAAATGTATCACCACTAGGGAAAAATCTAATTGGAAAAAAACCGGGAGAAACTGTATCAGTACCTACACCGGATGGTGGAACTGTTGAATACAAAATTCTAAATATAAATTAAGTAATAAAGGGAGTGTAATTAATGTCTGATCTTGAGAATCTAAATGAACTAAGAAAAATTAGAAGAGAAAAATTAAAAAAATTAATCGACGATGGAAGAAATCCTTATAGAATAGAAAAATACGATGCAACAGATAACTCTAAAGAAATTCATGATAAGTTTGAAGAGTACGAAGGCAAAAGTGTTTCATGTGCAGGACGTATTATGTCAAAAAGAGGCCAGGGAAAAGTAGGGTTTTATGACATACAGGATAGTACAGGAACGATTCAGTTATTTGCTAAACAAAATCTTTTAGGAGATGAAGAATACGAATATCTAAAGACTTATGATATTGGAGATATAATTGGAGTTAAAGGAGAAGTTTTTAAAACCAATAGAGGAGAAATTTCAATAAGAGCTAAAGAGATAACTTTACTTACCAAGTCCCTGCAGCTTTTACCTGAAAAATATCACGGACTTAAAGATCCAGACTTAAGATACAGACAAAGATACACTGATCTTATTGTTAACCCTGAAGTTAAAAATACATTTATTAAAAGAAATAAAATAATAAGAGCCGTAAGAGAATATTTAGATGAAAGAGGATATTTAGAAGTTGAGACACCTATTCTTAACACTATTGCAGGAGGTGCATCAGCAAATCCATTCGTAACTCATCACAATACACTGGACATAGATATGTATCTAAGAATTGCCAACGAGCTATTTCTTAAGAGATTGATCGTAGGAGGCTTTGATGCTGTTTACGAGATGGGCAAGATGTTTAGAAATGAAGGAATGTCTATAAAGCACAACCCAGAATACACAGCTATGGAACTATATAAATCCTATGCTGACTATAACGACATGATGGATCTTACCGAAGGCCTTATAGCATATATGGCTGAAAAGGCTCTTGGTACAACGAAGATAACATACCAAGGAACGGAAATTGACTTAACTCCTCCTTGGAAAAGAGTTTCTATGCATGAATTAGTAGAAGAAGAAACCGGAGTAGATTTTTATGCTCTTGAAAGCGATGAGGAAGCAAGAAAAATTGCAAAGGATAAACTTAATCTAGAAGTAGAAGATTCTATGAAAATAGGGCATATTGTTAACCTAGTCTTTGAAGAATTCTGTGAAAAAGATTTAATTCAACCTACTTTTGTTTTACATCATCCTGTAGAGGTATCTCCTTTAGCTAAGAGAAATCCAGATGATCCAAGAATTACAAATAGATTCGAAGCATTTATAAATACTTGGGAAGTAGCAAATGCTTTTTCTGAGTTGAATGATCCTATAGATCAAAGAGAAAGATTTGACGAACAACTTAAGCAAAGAGAAGCAGGAGACGATGAAGCCCATATGATGGATACAGACTTTGTCAATGCCTTAGAAGTAGGATTACCTCCAACGGGAGGACTTGGTGTAGGTGTAGATAGAGTTATAATGTTGATAACAGATTCTCCGTCAATTAGAGACGTTATATTATTTCCAACTATGAAACCAATAGAAGAATAAACTAATAAGGAGCTTACATTGAAAGAGATATATATTACTAATTTCACAATAAAAGACTGGGAAGAAATAAGAGCTATATATAAAGAAGGAATTGAAACAGGAAATTCCACTCTTGAAACGGAAGTTCCAAATTGGGAAGACTGGGGAAAAAATCTAATTAAGGAATGCAGATTAATTGCTAAAAATGAAGATGAGATTTTAGGTTGGGCAGCAATCACCAGATTTTCTAATAGAAAAGTTTACTATGGAGTTGGAGACGTCAGCATATATATAAAGGAAAGTGCCAGAGGAAAAGGAATAGGAAAAAAACTATTAGATGCGTTAGTAATTGAAAGCGAAAAATACGGATACTGGACATTGCAATCTAAAATATTCCCTAATAATACAGCCAGCATCAATTTACACCTAAAATGCGGTTTTAGAAAAGTAGGTATAAGAGATAAATTTGGCAAAAGAAATGATCAACCTCAGGATATATTATTAATGGAAAGAAGAAGTGAAGTAGTTAAATAATACTATAAATAAAAGAATCGATTATTTTTATTTAAATAGTCGATTTTTTAATTCTATAAATATAACGAACGATAAACTACATTATCGTAAAAAAATTAAGAATATAACGAATGAAAAACCATATTAAAAACATAAAGAAAGTAAATTATAGTAAACGTACCCTGGTGGTTTGTATACAATGTTCAAGTGTTGAAATTTCAATAAAAACTAAGATAAAAAATTCCAGAAAAAGTATTGACAGCATATGGTTTATATGATAATCTTATAAAGCAACTTAAGAAAAGACATAGAAAAATAAAAACTTTTAAAAAAAGTTCTTGACACCCAAGGGAAAGACATGGTAAACTATAAAAGTTGTCGCTAAGAAAAGCGGCAAAGCACATAGACAATAGAATAACACAGAGTCAACGTAATTCTAGAGAGAATTAAAAAAGCCGAGAGGCTATAAATCTAAGAGTAATTAACGAAGAGTTAATGAATGAGAAAAAGCATCGAAAGATGCAAAGGATATAAACGAGAGTTTGATCCTGGCTCAGGATTAACGCTGGCGGCGTGCCTAACACATGCAAGTCGAGCGAGAAGTTGGAAGTGAAGATTTCGGTTGGAACTAAAGATGGAAAGCGGCAGACGGGTGAGTAACGCGTGAATAATCAACCCTGCACAAAGGGATAGCCTCGGGAAACCGGGATTAATACCATATGAAGTATATTAATCGAATGATAGATATATTAAAGTTTTTAACGGTGCAGGACGAGTTCGCGTCCCATTAGCTAGTTGGTGAGATAACAGCTTACCAAGGCGACGATG
>JAWSUU010000051.1:0-14456 GCA_033549325.1 Bacillota bacterium
TTTTTTCTATGTCTAGAGTATACGATTAAGTTGTGAAGATTTTATGGAGAATTTATTTAAATTAATTACTTTTTATAAATAATAACTCTGACTTTTTAATCAGAGTTATTAAATGTTAACATAAATGTGATTTTTTAGAATCCTATGTGTCCTTCTACAGGAACCATACAAAGGAATCTAAGTTTTTTTCCTTCTTTTGTCGTATTCACAAGTTGATGCTGTATGTTTGGTGGTATAAAGCTAAAGGAACCCTGGCATATTTCATAGTCTTTTACGTCCAAGTGTAAAACTCCCTCGCCTTCTAATACATATACATAGTGAGGGAAGTCGTGTTTGTGATCTGCAGAGTAACCACCTTCCCCTACTTCAAATAAACGAAGTACATTTTCTTTCGAACCTGTTTCAGGAGATATTAATACTTTTGCTTTTACATTTTGATATTCATCACTTTTTAAATTTATTACTTTAATATCTTTTTCATTAGCTGCTATCATAGTTTCTCCTTTTTTTAGTCCACGATTGTGTGTGGATTAAGTATATTATTTGGATCAAAAGCTTTTTTAATATTTTTCATTATTTGTATTTCTCTGTCCGTATACTGCATAAACATGTGTTTCATTCTTGTTTTTCCTGTACCGTGTTCTGCAGTTACTGTACCGCCAAGCTTAATAGCTGCTTCGTACATTTCATTTCTTATATCTTCTAAATATTCAGGGAGTTTGCCATCTTCAAGCATTATAAAGTTATGTACGTTTCCATCTGCTATATGTCCTACTGAAGGTGCTGTTGTGTTGTACTTTTTAGCTATTTTATTTAGTTCATTTATCATTTCAGGTACTTTTGATGGTGGCACGGCAATATCTAATGCATCCGAAATATTTTCCTTGTATGCTGTATAGACATTACTTCTAATATCCAATAAGGTTTTTTGTTCGCTGGTAGTTTCAGCTATAAGACTATCAATAGCTCCGTTTTCTTCACACATTTCTACTATTTTTGCACTTTTTTCATAAAGATCGTCTTCACATGTCTCATCCAGTATAAACATAAGGTCTACTTCGCCTTTTTGTGCCGGCCAGGTTGCTCCTATATGTTTTGCTGATTCTAGAGATGTTTCTTTATCCATATATTCTATAGCTAAAGGAGTAATACCTTCTTGAAGAATTTTTGGTACAACATCGGCAGCATTTTCCTTTGAATCGAAGGAAACAAGGAGAGTTCCTATATGTGTGTTTTTAGGATAAAGTTTCAAGGTTGCTTTTGTTACTATACCTAAAGTCCCTTCACTCCCTATTATCATATGTAAAAGATCATATCCCATGTTATTTTTAATAAGTTTTCCACCGAAGTTTACTATTTCTCCTGTAGGCAATACGATTTCGACACCTTTTACATGATTCCTCATAATACCGTGTTTTACAGCTCTTACTCCTCCGGCATTTTCTACTACCATACCTCCGATTTGAGCTCCTTCGTCTCCTGGATGTACAGGAAAGAAAAGTTTATCATAAGGTGATAATTCTTCTAATAATCCTTCTAAGGTCATGCCGGATTCTACAGTTATCATAAGGTTTTTTTCATCAAATTCTACTAAACTCTTTAATCTTTCTAAAGATATTATAATACTTGGTTTAGTAGGTATTGCAGCACCGCACAGTCCTGTACCTCCGCCTCTTACTACAACCGGAGTTTTAACCTCATTAGCATATTTCATTATTTGGGAGATTTCTTCAGCATTTTTTGGTTTAGCAACTATACAGTCTTCATCAGCTACAGGTCTAATTTTAAATTCCGTCTCGTCATATAGGTAGCTTTTCATTTGGCTTAAATCATCTACCACATAGTCTTGTCCTAAGATGTCGATTAGTTTATTTTTAATTTCAATATTCATAACGTCCTCCATTTAATGTATTGATATTATTTCCAACCTTTTATTCCTTTGATTAATAAAGGTAGTATAATTACAAAAATTGCTACATATCCTAAAGTACCGTATCCTTTTGCTATTAATGGAAGTAAACCAAATTGAGCTATACTCCATGTAATAACAACATATATAATTGATGATATAATACTTCTTTTTGTCTCCATTTCTTTTGATCTTTCAGGACTTTCATTTCTACCCCACCAGGTAACTATTCTTTGAGTATTTCCAAATATTAGATTAACTCCAGTAGATACAGCTCCAACAAGTATTAGTATAGAAATTAGTGGTACCATCCAACTTGAACCGACACCATTCATTACTACGAATAAAGATGGCACGCTTTCAGTTAATATTCCGTCTTGATAAAATGCCATAACTCCTAATGTTGCTATCATAAGAATACCAGCATTTATTATGAATCCCCATGATGCAGCTTTTTTTGCAGTTTTAACATCTTTTAATGCATAACTGTGTGCTAAATAGGCTCCCAAACAGCATGATTGAAATCCGGCATAGACTATAGAAGACCATACAGCATCCCAAAGGGTAGCATCACTTGGCAATGCACCACTTTTAAGTCCAGCTATGTTTTCCGTGATAATAGACCATCTAGCTACAATGTTTGGTAGATAAACAACAAAGATTCCTAATATTAAAAATATTGCAATGTATGATGCTGCTTTTCTAACTACAGATGCTCCAAAAATAGTTAGTAAAAATATCGCTCCTGCTATAAATACGGTATTAAGCAAGTAATTTGTTCCAAAGACTGTAGAAAGTGTTGCTCCACCAGTAGCAAAAGCAACAGCTGTAGCAGTTAATAGAATCAAGTTGAATATTATCTCAAATACATTTGCCATTACTTTTTCTACAGGTTTATAAAAACTTTCAGCCCAGCTTCTATAATCGAATAATTTGTGCTCAATAGCGAATTTCCAAGCATAATAGAATATTACTGCTTGTATTCCCTGGGATAAAATAGGTGTAAATACTCCATACCAACCAAACTTAGTATAGTACTGAACTACCTGTGCTCCAGATGCAAATCCTCCACCAAAGTGGGTTGTAAACCACACGAAGGCAACTGCGAAAAATGCAGGCATCATTTCTTTTACCGCGTCTTGTTTAACCTTTAACTGCTTTTCACTTGATTTCATTTTTTCCTCCATAATAATATATATTTTTTGTTTTGATGTGAAAAATTAACCTCTTACTTGGTACATTTTATTTTGTTTATTAATTGGGGAACTACATCATAAATATCTCCGACAATACCATAGTCCGCTATGTTAAATATTGGTGCCGATGGATCTGTATTTATTGCAAGAATTATCTCAGAGTCTTTCATCCCAGCTAAATGTTGAGGTGCTCCAGAAATGCCGCAAGCAATATAAAGCTTTGGTTTTACTCTATTTCCGCTGTATCCAACCTGATGGGATTTTTGTATAAATCCTTCATCTACTAAAGGTCTTGATGAACCAACTACTCCCCCCAGAGCATCTGCTAATTCTTTGATCAGCATAAAGTCTTCTTTACTCTTTAAACCCTGTCCAGCGGAAACTACAACCTTTGCTTCAGAAATATTTATATCCTGCTGTTCCAATTCCTGTAAAACTTTTACAAGATCGTATTTTTCGACATAAGGCTTTTCTCTTATTACCTTACCTGTTAAATCAGGATTACTTTCATCTTCATCAAATTCTTTATATCTAACTGTAGACATCTGAGGCATATTTGATGATTTTATATGAGCTAAAATATTTTCGCTGAAGGCAGGTCTTATCTGTATCAATTTGCCGTCTTCTTCATCTATTTCTAAGCCTGTACAGTCAGCTGTGAGGCCTGTTTTAAGTGCTGATGCAACTCTTGGTGCTAAAGACCTACCAAAGGCTGTTGCCCCAAATAAGCAGATTTCCGGTTTTATTTTTTCAAGAAGTTTTACTATATTTTTTGAATAAATTATTTCTTCGGGGCTATTAAACATCTCATCTTCAACATAGTAAACAACATCAGCTCCCTTTTGTATTAATTCTTGAATATCCATATCTTTTGGTCCTAAAACTCCACAAATAACTGGTTCCTCAAGTTTATCAGCTAACTGCCTACCTTTTGCTATTAATTCGTAGCTGACTCTATGTATTTCTCCGGATTTTTGTTCTGCAAATACAAATACTCCGTTATATTCTTTAGTCATATTAACCCTCCACTACCTTTATCTCTTTGAAAATGTCTACTAATTCATCTATACCTTCTTCAATATTATCTCTCCACAGTTTCCCTTTTCTCTGGGTTTCTTTAGGTACTTCTATTCTTTTTACAACTGTTGGAGATCCTTTAATTCCTATTTTTTCT
Organism: Bacillota bacterium; assembly: GCA_033549325.1. Lineage (GTDB taxonomy): Bacteria > Bacillota > Clostridia > Tissierellales > Dethiosulfatibacteraceae > UBA8670. The sequence continues at coordinate 4,280 of JAWSUU010000051.1, forward strand.
CCATTTAAACTTTCTGCTATATCATTGTATCCCCAAACAGGAATTTCTGCTTTTCTAGATCTCATTTTGTCTTTAAATGATGGTAATCTAGGATTGTTAATATCTTTAGTTACAGTTATGAGTCCAGGTAACTGCATTTCTTTAAGATATGTACCATCCCATATATCTACTTTAGCAGTCAACTTATCTGTTATTTCTTCTACCTTTGAAACATATGATACATGAGGTATATCCAAAAGTTCTGCTACTTCAGGACCTACCTGACCTGTGTCTCCATCCACTGTCTGCATTCCTGCAATGATCAAATCATAACTTTCCATTTTTTTGATGCCTGCTGCCAAGGTCATTGATGTAGCCCAGGTATCAGCTCCACCAAAGTTTTTGTCGCTAAGTAATATCCCCTCATCTGCTCCTCTTGCTAAAGCTTCTTTTAGAGCACTTTCTGCTGACGGAGGTCCCATGCTTAAAGCTGTTATATGAACAGAATCGTCATTATCTTTTAACTGTACCGCCGCTTCTAATGCATTTAAGTCGAAGGGATTAATCTCGGTACCTGCTGACTTTCTGTCTATTACACCTTTTTCTCTATCAAATTTTACTTTTTCCATGTCTGGAACTTGTTTTATTAGTACTACAATATTCATTAGCTCCTCCTTATAAGCTTGTTATTCCTGTATCTGGATTTAGAATGTCATTTGGATCAAATACTTTTTTTATTCCTCTTAAAATGTCTAAGTGTTTTTCTGAGTACTGCAAATTAAGTCTTTTGTTTCTAATTTTACCTACTCCATGCTCTGCTGTTATTGTTCCACCTAAATCTATTGCAAGCTTAAATATTTCTTCGGATAATTCATCATAATTTTCAGGTTTAGTTCCGTCTTCTGTCATTATAAAGTTATGTATGTTCCCATCACCTACATGTCCAAAGGAAGGTATATAAGCATCATATTTTTTTGACAGGTTTTCTATTCCATCCATATAGTCGTTGATACTTCCTATTGGCACACATACATCTAAAATATCTACAACTTGATGTTGAACACTAGGATATCCATGACTTCTTATTTCTAAAATAGCTCTTTGTTCTTTATATGTTTCAGCTATTAAACTATCAACGGCACCGTTTTTCTCGCATTCTTCAACTATTTTTTCACTAGTTTCATATAAGTCTTCTTGTTTTTTTTCATCAAGTATAAAGTATAGGTCTACTTTTCCTTTTTTAGCCGGCCATTCTAGCCCTAAGTCATCTGCAGATCTTTCCATAAACTGTCTTTCAAGATATTCAATAGCCAATGGTGTAATTCCTTTTTTAAGAATTTTTGGAACTACTTCTATAGCTGATTTTTTATCGTCAAAGGATATTAATAAGCTACCAGAATTTGAAGATTTTGGGTATAGTTTTAGATATGCCTTAGTAACTATACCGAGGGTTCCTTCGCTTCCTATCATAAGGTGAGTCAAATCATATCCAGTATTGTCCTTGATTAGTTTTCCACCGGTTTTAATTACTTCTCCTGTTGGCAGTACAATTTCCAATCCTTTTACATGGTTTCTCATTACGCCATGTCTCACTGCACGTACTCCTCCGGCATTTTGAACTATCATTCCACCAACCTGCGCTCCTTCATCACCAGGATGAACGGGAAAAAACAAACTATCGTGTTTTTTAAATTCTTCTTCTAGGTTAAATAGTGTAACTCCTGCTTCACAGTACACCATCATATTGTTATCATCTATTTCAAGTATTTTATTCATTCTTTCTGTTGATAAAATCAAACTAGGCTTTATCGGTACAACAGCACCGGCACAACCAGTACCTCCTCCTCTAACTATAACGGTGATTTTTTCGCTGTTTGCATAAGTCATAATCTTAGAAATTTCTTCTGTTGTTATAGGTTTAACTACTATGCAATCGTAACAAGGTTTCGGGGCAATGGCTTCTTCAGTTTCATCTTTAATATAGGATTCTACGTCTTGTGGATTAGTTATAACCCAGTCCTCTCCCACTATTTCTTTCATGCTTTGAATTAATTTATTGTTCATTGTCTCCTCCTCTTCTAATTGGTTCTACCATTAATCCGGAGGTTCTTTTTTTCTTAACCAGATCCTCAATAATTAATTGGTTCTACCATATTGTTAAAAATAAAAAATATGCTTTAATTTAATGAAATAATCCTAACATATTCTTACAAAATTGTAAATGGTTCTACCATAAGTTAATTTATTAACGATTTATTGTCTTTTAATAACTATCCATTTTATTTTCTGCTGGTTCTGTCACTTTAAAATACTTAATTATCATATTCATATGCTCTTTCATATATATCCTTGATTTTTCCTTATCTCTAGCTATTATTGATTTGTAAATATTGTCGTGAAGTTTTTCTACTGTACCTTCCGGCTCATTTCGGTCTACTTCTTGTCTTATGTTATATGTAAATAAATCCATCATTGGTGTTATAGCATTGTATGTATATTGAATTATGCTGTTTTTGGCAGCTTTGTTTATTGTATAGTGAAACATTTTGTCGTATCTTGCCTTTTCTATTTCTTCTTCAGCATTTTTCATAAGTTTGTAGTATTTTTTTAACTCATTTATTTCTTCGTCTGTTATTCTTTCAGCGGCTAAATACGCAACCTCTGTTTCTATCATTTTTCTAAATTCATAAATGTCAACTTGAGTTATATCTGATAGTTTAAATATTATCTGTACCGGTTCGTTAAACCAATCTTCCATGTCTTCTCTTATATAGGTTCCACTGTTGGATCTGTATTCTAAAATTCCAATAGTTGCAAGAGATTTGTATATCTCTCTCACAGAGTTTCTACTTGTATTTAGTTTCTTTTGCAGCTCTCTTTCGGAAGGCACTTTATCGCCCCTATTTAAATTCCCTTTTCTAATTTCCGTCACTATGTATTCTAAGACTAAATTACTCACTTTATTGCCTTCGTATTTATAGTTGAATTCATATTGATTGTAGTATTTTTCCATGATTGCAATATGGTCTATCATAGCTTCTACTGCTTGTTGTGAATTTTTATTGACTACAGCTGTATATATGTTTTTATGATCCTCATAAATTTCTTCTGAACTTATTTCTTCCAGAGCCTTTTTTCTCACATCTCCTATAAATAATTTCAGGATTGTTTTCATAGCATTGTATATATTAATAATTATTAGATTGTTGGTTGATTTTACCAGTTCGTAGTGAAACATACCGTCGTAATTACTTCTGTCTTCTTCATCGTTGTCTATATTCATTTTATTAAATACCTTTGTTAAAGCTTTTATGCCTAAGTCATCTATTCTTTGTGCTGCTAGAATTGCTACTTCCTTCTCTATCATATTTCTAAATTCAAAAACATCTTCACCTTTATTTTTTGTAAGCATGAAAATTATCACCATTGGTTCTGAAAAGAAGTTGTTAAATTCTTTATTGATATAGGTTCCATCCCCTTGTCTTCGAGTTATAAGACCTGTCAACTGAAGAATTTTTAATGCTTCTCTTATGGAATTCCTACCAACTTTTAATTCTTGAACTAATTCCCTTTCAGTTGGTATTTTTTCTCCCTTTTTTAAGTTGCCTTCTTTTATTTCATCAGCTATAAAATCTATTACTTTATAATATACCTTGTTAGTTTCAATATGTTCCATAATTACTCCTTTTTTAGATATTATGTAGTTATGAATCGATATCATCTTTATAATATCAGAAAACGACTTATAATACTATATTCAACTTTAAAAGGTATAAATTTTGGCAAACAATTATTATATATTGAATAATATTTCTAAAATCAGGTAAATGTATAAAGAAAGATGTTTTTAAAAATTTAATAAGGAGTGTTAATAATATGACTGATTTAAAGAAAAATGTTAAAATAGAGTTACAAGAAATAAAACAGGAAACTTCGGATGTTTATTCATTTATTTTTAACAGACCAAAAGATTTTAAATGGAAACCGGGACAGCATGGTGTTTTTAAATTTACAGATAGAAAAATAACTGAAGGCAAAGATTTTAGAATTTTTAGTTTTGCTTCTATAAATAAAGAAGATAAGATTTTAATTTCTACTCGTATAGTAGATGAACCAAGTGAGTTTAAGAAGAATCTCTTAAAACTTAAGCCGGGAGATGTAATGACAGTAGATGGACCAATAGGTAAATTTACAATTAAGGATTACGACAAGCCATCTTTAATAATGGCTGGAGGCATAGGAGTAACTCCTATAAGAGCATTAGTTAAAGATATCCATCATAATAATATCAAAACAAAGGATATAAAGGTTCTTTATTCAGATGATAGAGGTGAATTTGCTTACACAGACACTCTAAAAACAGCTGCTGAAAATAGTGAAGGACTAGAGTTGGTCTTCATTTCCGATAGAAATGAATTTACCGATAAGATTGATGCTTATGCTAAAGAGAATCAGAATAATTCTCTTTACTACATTTCAGGAACTCCAGGCATGACCAGTTTCTTTAAGGAAAAGTTAACAGGATTTGGAGTAGATGAAGAGAATATAGTTACTGATAGTTTTATGGGTTATGAATAAAATTAAGTATAATGACGAAGAAGTTTTGAGGATTCCTCAAAACTTCTTTTTTATATATCAAAATCCATATCCTTAGCATGATTATAACCAATTTCATATATCTCGTCTGCATGACTTGAGTCCAGAATATTGTAGCCTTCAAGTCCTCCAACTTTTATAACTTTATCGCATATTTTTAATTTTTCTTCATTTAAAGATTTTACACTAATATGGAATATTCTTTCTGCTATGTCAGTAATTTTTTCAACTTTTTCTACTTGTTCTAAAGGCATTATTTCCACTGCAATAATATAATCGCAACAGTCTTCCAGTGGTTTGACAGGAACATTATCTAAAAGACCTCCGTCCACATAAAGCTGTCCGTTAATTTCTACCGGTGAGAATATTATAGGAATCGATGAAGAAGCCTTCACAGCCTTGACTACATTTCCTTCAGATATATATTCTACTTCACCTGTGAGAATGTTTGTGACTGCTGTATAAAAAGGAAGTTTCAGGTCATTGAAATCTTCTCCAGAAAGCATTTTTTTCAATTTTTCTCCCATATTTTCTAAGCTCATAAATCCATTTACCGGCAATTTAATCTTTGCGAAATCAGTGAGTTCATTTTCTTTCATTAATTCAAAGGCTTTTTCAGGTGTTTTACCGGCAGCTATTAAAGAACCTACTATAGCTCCTGCACTTGTCCCGGAAACTACATCTATTTTAATTCCTTTTTCTTCTAAAGCTTTTAATACTCCTAAGTGAGCAAATCCTCTTGTTCCTCCTCCACCTAGTGCAATCCCTATTTTTTTATGAGACATTTTTTACACCTTCCTTTAATATAAATTTCATATATATTATAACCTATTTATTTATTAAAAACCTTTGAATAATAATCTTTATCAAGTATCTGTTCACCGTAGTAAAATTTTCTTTCTATTTCTTGAAGTACATTTTCTACGTAACCTTCTTCTATTTTTACTCCTTCATTTGGTATAAATTCTTCCGTTACAGAATTATATCTTCCTTTATCTGTTATAAAACTTCTATTATGAAATATAATTAAAGGTGTTGAATCAGAAAAAATATCTCTCCCCATTAAAAATCTTGAATCGTATTCCAGCCCCATTAGGTTCATAACTGTTGGTATAATATCTAAGCTAGAAACCGGTTTATCAATTGTCTCGGATTTCATTCCCTCACTGTATATTATTAGACTTGATTTGTAAATTTCGAAGTTATTTTCTAATTCATGACCTGCAAGTTCATCTAAATTTTCTTTTTTCATTCCATAAGGATAGTGATCCGGACTCATTACAATTAGAGTGTTCTTTGCTACACCATATTCTTCTAATTTTTCAAGTAAATATTCCATAGCTCTATCTAATTCTATTTGAGTTGCCATATATCCTTTTCCTTCTTCACTGAAAGGGAGATGCTCTACTAATTCTCTGTTTTTTCTTGCTATATAGTTACCGCTAAAGGTATAACGCATATGACCGCTAATAGTAAGATAATAAGTGTGAAATGGTTCTTTATCCATGTATTCATCAGCCGTTAATTCCATCATTTCCAGATCGGATTCCGGCCAGGTTTCTTCTACATCTAAACCATTTCCAAGACCTATATACTCATAACCTAAATTAGGATGGGATAAGTGTCTGTCGTAATATGTATAGTAGTGATTGTGATATGCTCTAGTCTCATATCCTTCCTTTCGAAGTATATTTCCCATAGTATAAGGAAGGTAGTTGTCTCTTGATTCATACATGCTCCATACTCCCGATTTAGGAAGCAGTCCTGTTGTAGCCACATATTCACCATCTAGTGTACTAACTCCCCAAAGAGGGTTGTAAAAGTTAGTAAAGTTATATCCTTCCTGCTGCATTTTATATAAGGTAGGTGTTAGTTTTTTATCTATAGCTACCTTATGAAAAGATTCAGCTGTTATTAATATTAAGTTATATCCTTTAAATTTCCCAGTGTATTTATTTTTTTCGCTTGGTTCTAAAGTTTTAAAATATTGATGCATGTTTTTTATGATTTCATCATTTTCTCTATTAATTAATTCATCAAAATCTATTTTAATTTTATTGTATTTTATTTGATTACTGATGTCTGTATTGTAATTGTGTCTTACTTCCTCTTCTAAACTATCAAGTAATATTTCTTCTACCTCTGCAAATTCAGGGACTTCTTCCTCTTCTTCAAATCCGAAGGCATTAAAATATAAATCTAAAGTCATAGTGGATACTAAACCTAATTTGTTCACTGACATAATAGGTTCAGCTAATTGAGTAGAAATCGAGGTTGATGATTTATTTAAATCACCTTCTACATCTAAACCGTAATTTATTAAAAATACAATAGCTATGGGAATCAGAGCTGAAATTAATTTATTAGTCCATTTAATATTGTATTCTTTATAGTTTTTTTTGATTTTCCATGAGTAAGTTATTGATGGAGTTGATATTAATATAACCCAGTGTAAATTCACAAAGATTTTGTAAATTAAATCATTTAAAAATCCAATAGCTTTTACGGCTTTTACGGCTGAATACACAGAGTAATAGGTTTTAAAAATATCAAAATATACTAGTTGTGAAGCATAAAGGTATGTTAGAAATATTATTAATATTATCAATACTATTTTCCTTTTTTTCTTGAAAAATGAACTGATAAAGCATACAAAAGCTGCTGCTGCCACTGCTAAAATTAGTGAGTAAAACAGTCCAAAATTAAAAAAACTAGCCTTCGTATTTAATCTTAAAATCAATTCCATATAATATATTATTATAGAAAGAATAAATATATCTTTAATTATGCTTTTGTTACTTTGTCTTTCCGTCATAATAAAAATCCCTTCTTAATATTTTTCCTAATTTTTTAGGTATCTATATATTAATACAAGGGATTTTTATAATCAAGTTTATAGAGTTTTTTTTAGAAAAATTTAATATACTAGAGTTCTCCTTTATATAAAGGAAATCTATTTGCTAGTATTTTTACTTCTCCTTTAATATTTTCTAAAATTTTTTCATTGTCAATGTTTTCAGCTACTTTATTAATTAAGTTTGCTATTTCAGTCATTTCTTTTCTCTTAGCTCCTTTAATAGTCATAGCTGTAGTGCCTATTCGTACACCACTTGTTACCATTGGACTTTCAGGATCGTTAGGAATCATGTTTTTATTTACTGTTATTCCTACTGATTCAAGGGCTTCATCGAGAGTTTTTCCTGTTATTTTCTTCGGTCTTAAATCTACCATTACAATATGATTATCCGTTCCACCCGTAACTATTCTAAAGCCCAATTTGTCTAGCTCTTTAGCTAGTGTTTTAGCATTAATAGCTACCTGCTTCATAATTGATTTATATTCTTCTGTCATTGCTTTCTTAAATGTATATGCCTTTGCTCCCATAATATGAAGATGCATTGACCCTTGCACTCCCGGAAATACTGCACTGTTAATCTTCTTAGAAATTTCATTTTTGCAAAGTATAAATCCACCTCTTGCTCCTGCTAGAGTCTTGGTAGTAGTTCCCGTTACTGCATCTGCATAAGGTACCGGTGAGGGATGTATGCCTGCAGCCACTAGTCCGGCAACATGAGCCATGTCTACCAAAAAATATGCTTCTACGTTTTTAGCAATGATACTTATTTTTTCATAGTCTATAAACCTAGGATAGGAACTTGCTCCTGCAACTATAATTTTAGGTTTATGTTTTTTTGCAAGTTTTTCTATTTCTTCGTAATCTATTCTTTCAGTCTCAGCATTTACACCATAAGAAATTGAATTGTATATTTTCCCTGAAAAATTAACAGGAGAACCGTGAGTTAAGTGTCCACCGTGATCAAGCTTCATACCTAAAATAGTATCTCCAGGTTTGATCAAAGCTGCATATACACCTTGATTTGCCTGAGAACCTGAATGGGGTTGGATGTTGGCATGTTCTGCTCCAAAAAGTTTTTTAGCTCTTTCTATTGCTAAAGTTTCTATTTTATCTATTACCTGATGTCCTGCATGATATCTTTTTCCTGGAAATCCTTCCATGGTTTTATTTGTTAATATACTTCCTTGGATCTCCATAATTTCAAGGGGTACAAAACTTTCAGAAGCTATCATCTCAATACCATTTCTCTGTCTATCAAGTTCTTCATTAATCATATTATAAAGTTCAATATCGGATTTTTTTAAATTTTCTAGCATTTACTCCTCCTGTTTCATACTACTAATTTTCTATAATTCTAGAGTTTTTATCTAAAAATTTAAGATATTCCTCTTTTGTCATTGCAGGTTCGAAATTTTCAATAATTTCGTTGGCTTTTTTAGCCCCGTCAAACAATAAGTCTACTACTGTTAGTGCCATAATCTTTGCCGGTAAAATATAAGCTGTTTCAGGATCAGTAATTTTAAAGTTTCTAGTGTGTAAATTACCCTGTACTCCTCCTATAAAAGGATGAACTGCTGGCATTAAATGTAATACATCACCAAAGTCTGTAGATCCACCAAATTCTCCACCTTCATTAATTTGGTCTTCTGTAACTAAGGTAAGAGCATTTTCTTTAAATACTTTATCCATATCATCATTATTTAATAGCGGCAAATAACCAGGAATTTCTGTAATTTTAACCTTTGCTCCAACTGCATCTGCTCCAGCCTTCAAAGCTCTATTTACTTTTTTGTTTGCATCTTCTATTCCTTCTATTGTTCTACCTCTAACATAGGTTTCCATTTGAACATCTGCTGGTACAACATTTACTAAATCTCCACCTTTTGTAATAATAGGATGAACTCTAATATGGTCCCCATCTAAAAAGGTTTCTCTATTAGCATGAATATTGTTCATAGCAAGCATTGCTGCATTTAATGCATTAGTTCCTTTTTCCGGGGCACTTCCTGCATGAGCTTCTTCACCAATAAACTGTACTTCTTTACCTACAAATCCGTTTCCTTTTGAGCCTATTACTACTTTTTTATCTTCAGGAAGATTTAGGGAGTGGATCATCATAGACATATCAACATCGTCTAAGTAACCTTTAAGTATAAGTTCCTGCTTTCCTCCGAAGTAGGTCATTTTACCTTCTTTTTTTATTTTTGATCTATATCCAAGCTCTACGTATTCCTCTGCTGGAACACCTATGAAATCAACCTTTCCATCTAATTCTTTCATTACATCAGATGACATAAGACCTATAGCTACTCCAAGCATAGCTGCAGTTTGTATATTATGACCGCAGGCATGAGCCGCTCCTGTTTCTTTGTTTGCATTTTCATGATCGTAGCAAATTACAGAATCAAGTTCACCCATTACAGCTACAGTAGGTCCGTCTTTGTCTTCATTAGCTTTTGCTCTAACGCCTGTTACGGCAATATCTTTCTCTACTTTTAGTCCTAATTTTTCAAGTTCTGCTTTTATTAATTCAGTTGTTTCAAATTCTTTATAACCCAGTTCAGGATTTTCAAATATCTTTTTTCCTGTGGAAATTATTGTTTCCCTATTTTTATCTATTGCTTCCAGTACTTTTTGTTTTAGTTCTTGTTTGTTCATTTTTATCTCTCCTCGTATAATATGTTTAGAAGCAATTTTATTAATGCTTCTAAGCATGAATTTATTTTTATCAAATTGAATAACAAA
>JAWSUU010000052.1:0-14145 GCA_033549325.1 Bacillota bacterium
CATCAACTTTTTTAAATATCTCTTGGAAACGACTTGATATATTTTCTTTTTGCTCTAATCCCTTTATATAATCTAAAGCTTTAATTGACCTTCCTTTTTTTACCATGTCGAAGGTTTCTTTTCTGTATAGACTTTTATCATTTTTTAAGTTTTCATGAATATAACTCATTTCAGGGAAAAATATTTTTTCAAAAGTATCTAGCACATAATTATTATCGGGAAGTAATATTTCTTCTATATAAAATATCTTCTTTTTCTTTATGTTTATTATTAATTTTTCATATTCTTGTCTAATATCCTCATCAATATTTTTTAAATCTTCTTCTCCAAGCACTCCAATTCTAATACCCTTATATATATCTCCATCAATATTTATCATTTCTTTAATATCTCTATTTTTTAATGAGGATAGTACAATGAGTAAATCTTCTAGATTTCTGGTGAAATATCCCGGATGATCTAATGTTTTAGATAAGGGCATAATACCTTTTTCACTTAAGAAACCTTTTGTTGGTTTTAAACCAATTATACCGCAATATGATCCAGGTATTCTGATAGACCCACCTGTATCTGTTCCAAAGGCAAAGAGTCCTATGCCGTCTCCTATTAAAGCTGCTGATCCCCCGCTGGACCCTCCCGCTGTATAATGAGGATTTATAGGGTTGTTTGTTCTCCCGAAAAAATCATTTACATACCCTGCTGCAAATTCATTCATATTTGTTTTACCTAAAAGTATACCACCTTTATTTTTAATGTTACTGTATATTACTGAATTTGTTTTGGAAATATAGCCCTTCATAGATGGAGAGCCACAGGTCATTTCTTTATCTTTAACATCATATAAATCTTTAATGCCATAGGGTATACCTAATAGCAAATTTTTATCTTCGTAATTTCCTTTAACAAATTTTTCTTCAGCTATTTTTGCTATTTCTAAGGCTTCTTTTTCATAAAGATTAATAAACATATTTAACTCTTTCTCTCTTTTATTAATCTTTATATAATTTTCTTTTACTACTTCAAGGGGTGAAATTTCTTTTTTTCTGTATTTTTCTGCTAATTCTTTAATGTTTAATTCTAATACTTTTTTCATTTAAACCACCTTCCTTTTTCTAAAAAAATAGTAGATGCTTTTAAAAGCATCTACTTTAATAGGGGGATTTTAAAACAATTCAGAAAATCTATCTTTTAGTGTATTGTTAGTATGTGGGTTGTCGTAAATTTCTTTAAAATATCTATCCTTATCAATGTTTTTTGCTTTGCTATATTGTTCTTCTATGATATTCTTCCCGTAATAATAACTTGGATAGCATATCCCATTTAATTTAGATGTGAAAAATTTGAAAGTATTTTCAGAATCTAATTCATTGATAAATGCTTTATCATTCATATAATTTAAAACTTCTTTTTTATTCATCTTACCTGTATTATAGTAGAAACTTGCATTTGTCTGTACTATTCTAAAAAATTCATTATATCTCTTTGCTAAAATTATATTTTTTTGTTCTTTTTCATCGAAAATATCATTCTCATCCATTAATCCTATAAAATCAATAGCATTCTCAGGAACTCCTTCGAATATAGAGTTATTAGGTTCATTTAGAGTATAATACGCCGCTTCCAGGGGAAATTTATCATTTTTCAAAAGGTAATCCCATCTGCTATAAAAAGCTTGATGTCCTGGATAAGCCTCGTGGGATAGTACGTGAAGAAAAATATATCTATTCCATTTTTTATCGATATTAAAGGTTAAAGTTCCTTTATGATTTCCAGTATATTTAGAAAATCCACTCCAAAATACATTTTCTATTGGATTGACTGATTCTATACCTTCATTTTCAGTTAGATACAGTACTTTTTCTCTTGCTTTATCTTTGAATTTATCTACGTATTTTTCAGCATATTTTACGACTTCATTTTTATTTAAGTAACCATCTTCCAGCCAATTTTCAATTTTTTCTTTAAGATTTCCTTTGTATCCTAATTCTGTGGTAAGTTTTTCAACGCTTTCTCTTTTACTTAAATATTTTTCTTCCTTTATTTCTTCACAAGGAAGCTGTTCTATTTTTTCTAAAAGTGTAGGATATTGTATGTCATCTCCAGACAAGTATCTTAAAAAATATTCGTCGGCTTCCAATTTTTCCTTCAGATAGTTTTTCTTATATTTATCTTCGAGTTTTTCAACTTCCTTTTTGACTTCCTGAATTGTGTCAAATATCTGTTTTTCGTTTAAAGTTTTAGCTTTATAGTTTGTATAATTAACATTCAGAACATTACCTTGATATTTTTCTTCACCTATTCTATCAATATTAAGAACTATATCTAGAATAGATTCTGCCGTCTCTTTATTTGTCCAATATTGCATTTTAACCTCCTATCCTAAAGCTATAATTGGATCTCCTTCATTTATAGCTAAAGAGGATACTGTATAAAGTATAACTCCGTCATCTGGTGCAAAATATTCTTCAAGAACATTTCCAAAGTAATCTTTGATTTCTCCAACCTTATCGTTTTTCTTAACTTCTTGGTTAGTTACTACCTTCGAATACCATAATCCAGTCTTACCGGCATTCAAGCCCTTCATTCTATGTATTTGGACAACTTCACCCAAGTCTTTTACTTCTTCTTGAATAACATTTAAATATCTCAGGATATTTTTAACTCCTGCTATGTATTTTTCTACTTCTTCTTCACTCCACAATCCGCACTGTCCTATTTCAGCAAGCACACTAGGTACTCCTTTTAATGCTGCAGATCCAAAAGTACCGTTTGTTGAATCTGAACCACAAACATACTTTATTCCCATTAATGAAGCCGCTTCTTTTGATGCTTTTGTCACCTCATCACTACCTGCTTCTGAATATATAACAAAAGGTTCTAAAGCTTCATGAATATCTCCACCGTGTAAATCTATATAGAAATCTGATTGGTCGTGTAATTCTGTAGTAACAGTATATGCCATTTTTTGAGAGAATGTTCCTGTAGCTAACCCTGGATATTCTCTGTTTAAATTTTTACCATCATATGGTCCGATATATTGAAGTTTTGCATGAAAAGCTGGCAAGTTACAGGGATGTAGTATAATTAATTTTCCATTAACTGTCTCCGGTGTTAATTCTTTAGCCAGTCTTACAGCTGTTTCTATTCCAGGATACTCACCACCATGGGTTCCACCTGTTATTGAAACGGTTTTACCTTCTTCGTTCCCATTGATAATTGTACAAGGTACTTCTACTTCTGTATTTATTATTTTTAAGTAACCTTGCTTTTTTTCTCCCTCTTTTGCTTCTAAATTTCCGACTTTTAAGCTCATATTTTACCTCCTCAGTGAATTTTTATTTTAAATTATGTAATTTTTCTATTAACAGGTTTGAATCTTCAACATCTAAATAAAATTCAAATTTTCTTTCATCTAAATTGTAGTTGTTAATCCTTATACCAGCTATTTTTTCGAATATTGTCTTTTTTAATTCCATCAGCTTGTTACCCACTACTGTAACCTTGGTTTCCATAGATGTTTCTCCAAGGTCTTTTTTAGTAATTCCAACTATTTTAGCATCATCACCATTTTTAAAGGTTCCAATATGGGTTCCTAAATCATCGGAAAAGGTTGATCTTACATACAACTGCATTTTTTTGTTTTTCATAGCTTCTTTTACTGCTCTCGGATGTATTACTTTTGCCCCTTCTTCAGCAAGGGTACAGCAATCATTGTAATCAAGTTTTCTAATGATTTGAGCATTTTTTTCTATTCTAGGATCTGTAGTCATTATGCCTTCTACATCGGTGTATATAATGGCTTTCTTAGCTCCTAATACTACTCCTAGAGCTGTAGCAGTAGTATCGCTACCACCTCTACCTAATGTAGTTATTTCTTTGTCTTCTGTAATACCCTGTCCTCCGGTAACTATTAGTATGTTACCCTCATCAAGATGTTTTTCGATTTTTGTAGTATCTATTTTTACTATATCAGCATCGAAATATAAACCATCTGTATATATTCCAGCCTGCATTCCATTTATGCTCATAGCTTTATAGCCGTACTCATTTAGTTTGGCTGATACTATTGCAGCTGATATCATTTCACCACATACAAAAGCCATATCTATTTCTCTCATGGAATAATTTTTAGTTGTCTTTCTTATTAAGTCTAGTATAGTATCCGTAGCATAGGGGTCTCCTGTTCTACCCATAGCCGATACTACAACTAATACATCCTTGCCTTTGTTTTTTTGTTTTATTATTTTTTTATATACTTGTTCTCTTGACTCATCTGTTGCTACAGATGTGCCACCAAATTTCATTACTACTAAATCTCTCATACCAAGTTCTTTTCAATAAGCAACTCTGCTATTTGTACCGCATTAGTTGCAGCTCCTTTTCTTATTTGATCACCGCAGCACCATAGAGTTAATGATTTATTATCGTCACTGCTTATATCTTTTCTTATTCTCCCTACATAAACTAAATCTTGATTACTTGTATCTAAAGGCATTGGATATTTTTTGTTTGGTAAGTCATCAACTAATTTAACACCTTTTGCTTTTGATAGAAGTTCTCTTGCTTTTTCAACTGTAATTTCTTTTTCAGTTTCTATTGTTATTGACTCTGAGTGGCTTCTTATTACAGGAACTCTCACACAGGTACAGTTGACTCTAAGATTAAGATTACCTAAAATTTTTCTACCTTCATTTAACATTTTCATTTCTTCTTTAGTAAATCCATTTTCTTTTGGTATGTCAATATTAGGAATTACATTAAAAGCTATTGTATGGTCGAATATTTTCGGTTCATATTCTTCAGAATTTAAAACAGCTTTAGTTTGTTCTTCTAATTCACCTATTCCGTCTATTCCTGCTCCTGATACAGCTTGATAAGTTGAAACTATCATTCTTTCAACTTTTGCATATTTATTTATTTCATTTATAGCAACTAATCCTATAGTAGTTGAACAGTTAGGGTTGGCAATAATTCCTTTATGATTCATTACTGCCTCGGGATTTATTTCAGGCACTACCAGAGGCACTTCATCATCAAGTCTAAAAGCACTGCTGTTGTCAACAGCTATAGATCCACTTCCGGTAATTTGAGGCATTAATTTTTCTGCTACGTTATTCCCTACTGCCACCATTGTTATATCTATTCCTTTAAAGGAATCTTCACCTACTGCTTCTACTTCATATTTGTTATTGTTAAATTCTATTATCTGTCCAGCTTCACTTTCGTGAGCATATAGTTTTAATTTATCAATAGGAAAATTTCTTTCTTCAAGAACTTTTAACATTTCCCTTCCTACTGCTCCAGTAGCTCCAAGAATCGCTAAGTTTACTTTTTTCATATATACTCCTTTATTCAAAATCTATTTTAGTCATTTCTTCCGCTAATTCAGCATTGAAGTTAACATAAACTTCCATCATTTCTTTTCCTAATTCCATGCTAGCTTCACTCGGTGGATTTCCTACATTTCCAATTTTCTGTAGATTATATAGATCCCAAGGTACATTTATTCTAGCTCCTTTAAATCTCCATCCGTGATTGTAAGTTAATTCTTTTGTCAGTTGTATGTCCGGTGCATTTTTGGCCTTACTCATGTCAATTATCTCATCGTTAGCTACCATCATCATTGATGTTTCAAATTTTCCTCCATGATCTGCACAATTCCATTCTTTATTTATTTCAGGTAGCATTTCCCACCACATAGTATACATGCAGATGCTTCCATACTCTTCAAATAAATCTCTTGAAACCATACTAAGTATATCGTTATTTCCACCATGACCGTTTATGAAAAGTATCCTCTTAACACCATGCTTAATAAAACTTTCGCAGTAAGATCTCAATACTTTTCTGTAGGTTTGTGGATCTAATGATATTGTTCCCGGAAAGCTCCTAATATTTGTTGTATATCCATAGGGCATTACCGGTGCTACAGGAAACCCGGTTTTCTTTCCTACCTCTAAGGCAGCTTTTTCTGCTATATAAGTATCAGTTCCTAGGGGATTATGATGACCATGCTCTTCTAATACCCCTACAGGCATTATAATTATATCTGTTTCTTTCATTTTATTTTCAAAATCTTTCCATGACATTTCGCCAATCAATATTTTATCCATTATAATCCTCCTTTATACCAACGGTATCTTTCTCATATCTTCTGCTAAATCAGCACAGTATTCTACATATCTTTCGTACATTTTTTCTCCCAGTTCAAGGGATGCTTCCTCTGCCCTTGCTCCGTAGTTTCCTACAGCTGAAACTTTATGCAAAGAGAATGTAGGAGGTAAACTTACTCCGTTCATTTTTAATCCGTTATCAAAAACAATCTTATCTGTTAAATTCTTTCTTGGTACTGTATTAGCCTTTTCCATATCCACTAAGTTTTCATCTACTACCATAACCATTGAGGTTTCATGCTTTCCACCGTGGTCATTACATGGAAACTCTGAGTTTTGTTTTAATATAAGCCACCATTCCGTTTGAGTTGAAAATACTTTGTGTTTTTCATATAAATCTTGTGATACCATCTTTATTGTGGAAGTATTTCCACCGTGACCGTTAATAAATAAGAATCTCCTTGCTCCGTGTTTAATAAAGCCTTCACAAACTTCATTTAATACATCTCTTAATAGTTCAGGATCTATACTAACTGTTCCAGGGAACCCCATTAAATTACTTGCATTCCCTATAGGCATCAAAGGTGCAACCGGAGCATTTACTCTTTTTCCTATTTCAACAGCCGCCTCTTTTGCTATCAAATAATCTGTTCCTAATGGGTTATGATGACCGTGTTCCTCTATACTACCCACTGGAAATATTATAAGGTCGTTATCTGCCATAGCTTCTCTAAATTCAATCCATGACATGTCTTCAATTAAAACTTTTTTCATAAGAAACCTCCTTAAAAAGTATTTTATATTAAAGGTCTATGACAAGCAAGAAACCTATCATTACCCATATCTCTCATTTCTGGTACTTCAATTTTACATTTATCTACAGCTCTTGGACATCTTGGATGAAATCTGCATCCTGGTGGAATATTTAAAGGACTTGGAATCTCTCCTTCAATAACTGTTTCTTTACTTCTAATTCTAGGATCTAATTCCGGTGCGGCATCAGTTAAAATATCTGTATAAGGATGACCTGGATTATCAAACAGTTCTTCAGTAGGTCCTAATTCAACAATCTTTCCAAGATACATAACAGCCACTCTATTAGTGATGTATTTAACTACTCCTAAATCGTGTGCTATAAATACTATTGTAAGATTCAGTTCTTCTTTTAATTCATTTAATAAATTAATTATCTGTGCTTGGATAGAAACATCAAGGGCTGATACCGGTTCATCTGCAAGAATAATTTTAGGATCTACAGCTAAAGCTCTTGCTATACCTATTCTCTGTCTCTGACCACCTGAAAATTCTCCTGGAAATCTATCTACTGCATTTCTCGGCAATCCAACCTTATCCATTAAATCCGTTAATTTGTCTTCCATCTCACTTGGTTGACATATTTTGTGGTATTTCATAGCTTCTTCAAGTATTTCTCTTACTGACATTCTGGGATTTAATGAAGAATATGGATCTTGAAAAATCATCTGTATATCCGTTCTTTTCTTTCTTAATTCAGTTCCTGATAATGTGGTGAAATCTTTATTTTCAAATATTATTTGACCTTTTGTTGGTTCGTATAATCTAATAAGGGTTCTAGCTAAGGTACTTTTTCCGCATCCACTTTCTCCAACTAACCCTAAATTTTCTCCTACTCTTACCTCAAGATTAACTCCATCAACAGCTTTAACAAATTTCTGAGGTTTTTTCGTAATCATATCGATTATACTTCTTTTTACAGGAAAAAATTTATATAATTCTTTAGCTTCTAAAATATTTTTTGTATTTGTCATATTTATACCTCCTTGTTAAAGCTCTATTAATCCTTTTTCATTTTTCAACTTATCAATGAAGTGGCATCTGCTAAAATGTCCTTCTTCTATTTCTATAAGTTCCGGTAACTCATTTTTACATTTATCTTCTTTAAAAGTACATCTTTCCTCAAAAGGGCAACCTTTAGCTTCTACAGATAAATCTGGAGGATTTCCTTTTATAGAAATTAATTTCTCGCCCTTTTTCCCTGTATGAGGGATGGATTTTAAAAGTCCCAGAGTATAAGGATGTCTTGGTTTTCCGAATAAAGTAACCGTATCAGTCATTTCCATAATTTTACCAGCATACATAACCGCAACTCTATCACACATTTGAGCTACTACACCTATGTCGTGAGTTACAAGTACTACACTCATATCAAGTTCTTTTCTCAATCTATTTATAAGTTTAATAATTTGATCTTGTATAGTAACATCCAGAGCTGTAGTTGGCTCATCAGCTATTAATAAATTTGGATTTGAGGCAAGGGAAGCCGCTATCATGGCTCTTTGTCTCATACCTCCGCTGAATTGATGAGGATATTCTTTTAATCTTTGCTCTGGAGATGGGATTCCAACTAGTTTTAATAGTTCAATTCCTCTTTCCAATTTTTGTTTTTCAGTCATTGTTTTATCTTTATATGCTTCAAATATTTGTTCTTTTATAGTAAGTACAGGATTAAGTGCAGTCATAGGCTCTTGAAATATCATTGCTATTTCTTTACCTCTATAGTTTATCATTTCTTTTTCTGATAATTTTAATAAATCTATACCATTATATATTACTTCACCGTTGGTTATTTTTCCAGGTTGATTAATAAGTCTCAGTATAGACCTGCAGGTAGCACTTTTACCACATCCACTTTCTCCAACAAGACCAAAAGTTTCTCCTTTATTAACATGGAAGCTTACATCTTGAACTGCTCTTACTGTTTCTGTTTTTGTAAAATATGATGTTACTAAGTTTTTTACTTCTAGTATTTTATTATCCATATAAGCCTCCTTTATTTTCCTTTAGTTCTGATAACATCTGACATTCCATCACCTATTAAACTGAATCCTGTACCTGCTATAACTAGAAATAGTCCCGGGAAGAATGTTATCCACCATGCTGAAGTTATGTAAGCTCTTCCTCCAGCTATAATCGATCCCCATTCCGGTGTAGGAGGTTGTACTCCTAAACCAAGGAAACTTAAAGAAGCTGCTGCAAGCATACACATTACAACGTCTGCTGCTGCAAATACTATTGCAGAACTTAATACGTTCGGTAATATATGTCTCAATATTATTCTAGCATCACTATAACCTAAAACTTTTGCAGCCTGTATGAATTCAGTGTTTTTAATAACTAAAACTTCACTTCTAACTAATCTTGCGTAGTATTTCCATCCAACAACCCAGATAGCTATATAAACGTTATTTATTCCCGGGCCTAGGACTGCAATTATTGCAATAACTAGAACCATAAATGGAAATGCCATAAAAATATCCAAAATTCTCATTAATATTGTATCAACCCATTTACCGTAGTAACCTGCTAAAAGACCTAAAATGCTTCCCACTATAAAAGGCACTATTGTTGCTACTACACCTATTGTAAGGTCTATACGAGTACTATGGACTACTCTTGAAAATATATCTCTACCGTAATCATCGGTACCGAAATAATGCTCTGCTGAGGGTCCTTGAAGCATATCAGCAAAGTTGTGTTCAGTAGGAGAATGAGTAGCTATCTGTTCTGGAAATATTGCTAGAATTAACATTATTAGCACGATTATAATACCAAAATTAATAGACATGCTTTTTTTATAAAATGGTATTTTTTTCTTTTCAATAAAACTATCATCTATAAATTTCTCTTGTATTTCTGCCATTATTCTCCTCCTTTAATCTAGGGTTACTCTTGGGTCTAAATATGCATAAGCCAAGTCGGTTAATATATTTACAGTTATTACTAAGAATGCAAATATTAAAACTACTGCTTGTATTACCGCATAATCTCTACTGTATATTGATTCAATCATCAAAGCTCCAATCCCTGGCAGGGCAAATACAGTTTCTATGATTATACTTCCACCTAACATATAAGCCATTCTCATAGATATTAATGTAACGTAAGATATCATTGCATTTTTTACAATATGTCTTTTTCTTACTGTTTTTTCATCCAAGCCTTTACTTCTTGCAAAGTCCACATAGTCCATTTTTAAAATATCAACTACACCATTTCTAAGATTTCTTGTAAGGAGTGCTATAGTCATCAGTGCCTGGGTAAAAGCTGGTAATATAATAGAACGTATATGTTCCGGCCAAGTATTTCCCCATCCTCCTACTGGAAAAATTTTAATATTAACTGAGAAAATTATCATCAATATCAAGCCTATCCAAAACTGAGGTGTTGATAGTGCTACAAGGGCGGCTGTCCTTATAAATTGATCCTGCATCTTATCCTTTTTAATTCCTGCTATATATCCTAGTGGAAAGCTTAAAATTACAGAAAAAACAACCGTAAAAAAAGCAAGTACAAAAGTAACTTTGAATCTTTTAGCTATAAGTTCAAATACTGGTATTCTATAATGTATAGAATTTCCTAAATCAAAAGTAGCAAGTCTTCTCATAAATATACCATATTGAACTGGTATTGGCTTGTCTAATCCCATTTGTTTTGTTAGAATATCTACCATTTCCGGTGTTGCTCTATCTCCTAGTATTACTGAAGCCGGGTCTCCTGGTATTAATCTAATCATAAAAAAAATAATGATAGTAACAATTATTAGTACAGGTATTACCTGAAGTATTCTTTTTATTAAATAATTTAAAGTCGCCATCTAACCACCTATCTTAATATTTGATATTTGTAAAATTGGGTTGGAAACCAACCCAATTTTACCTTTGTTTTTAGTCTAAATACATTACCAATTCTTCAAATCTGTAGTTTCCAAGTGGAGTTTGATTGAATCCTTCAACCTCGTTCTTCATTGCTACTGGATATACAGAATGGAATACAGGCATCATAGGAACTTCACTGTAATGTATTTCCTGAAGTTCTAAGTATATTGCTTCTCTTGCTGCTTCATCTAATTCTACGATACCTTGTTCAACTAACTCTTCTGCTCTTTCACTTTTCCAGTCGGTATAGTAGTTTTGAACTACATCATGCATAAATACATATTGAACCTGTTGAGATGGATCAGGTATATCATTTGTCCAACCTGACAATGTAACTTCATGTTCCATAGCTCTATATGTATCTACAGCTGTTGCTGATTCAAGTGATAAAATATTAGCTTCAACACCTATTTTTGACCACTGTTCTTTAAGTATTACAGCCATTTGCTCATAAACTGCATTTCCTGCTCTTACTAGAATTTCTGTTTCAAAGCCATCTGGATATCCAGCTTCTGCAAGTAATTCCTTAGCTTTTTCTACATCATAGCCGTAATCTTCAAAATCATTATAGTATAATCCTGCCGGTGGTGCATAACTTCTAGCTACTTCACCATAACCGTATAGTACAAAGTCAACCATTTCCTGCTTATCTGTACCGTACTGCATAGCTAATCTAACATTCTGATCGCCCCAAGGTTCAACTCCGTTGTTAAATACTACATATCTTGTTTCAGTAGATGGTATACCTATAGCTTTAAGGTCTGCATTAGCATCTAAGGTGTTCATTCTATTAAATGGAACATAAGTCATAGCATCTATTTGTCCTGATTCTAGTTGAAGTGCTCTTGTGTTATCATCAGGTACAACAACGAATTTAATACTCTCAGTAATTGCTTCTCCTCTGTAATATGGATTTTTTTCAAAGGTCATATCTTCACCTTTTCTCCACTCTACTAATCTGTAAGGTCCAGTTCCTACAGGCATTTGTGAGTATTCTTCCTGTCCTACTTCTTCATAATATGATTTGTCCTGCACTGTTAGATTAAACATAGCTAGTTCAGCTAGAATAGCTGCTCTTGGTGCACCAAGTGTTATTACTACAGTTTCATCATCTGGTGCTTCAACGTTTGCGATACCTTCTGCAGCAAATTTCCATACTGATGCTTCAGTATCTCTAGCTCTTTCAATTGACCATACCCAGTCTTCTGCCAATACTGGATCACCATTTGAGAATTTAACATCTGGAACTAAGTGGAATGTATAAGTTAGTTTATCATCACTTATTTCCCAATCTTCTGCTAATGCCGGTAGAATCTCAGTACCATCATCACTAGTTTTAACAAGACCTTCCATCATTAGATTAAACATCCAAATGTTTACATTTCCGTCTTGAGTAACAGGATCTAAGTCATTAGAATCCTGAATTCTTCCTACTACTATTTGCTCAGCAATAGGTCTTCCGTTGTAAGTAAAGTCAGATTCTGACTCTTCCGGTTCTTCAGCTGGCTCTTCTGCTGGCTCTTCGCCTTCAACTGGTTCTTCTGGTTCGTCTGCTGGTGAACATGCCGTAAATAACATGCTCGCTACGATTAAAAGTGTCAACAATAAATAAATTTTTCTTTTTTTCATCTTCCCCTCCTAGAGTTTTTTTATTTTAAATTGTAACAGTTGTTAACTGTTAACAATTCAATAACTGTTTTATTATTTCATTTAAAATTTATAATAATTCGAATTGGGATATATGTTAACTGTTAACAATTTGAGTCTAGTTAATCAATAACCTTCCAGATAATCAGGTAAACTATTCCCGTATAATTTCTTCCCGGTGGACAGATAGTGTCTCTCTATCTCCTTCATTGATTTTTCTATATTTCCTTCTTCAATAACTTCTAAAAGCCTTAAATGCTTTTCAGATATTATTTTTATATGATCTCTATTTGTGTTTACAACTGTATGAAATATAGCAAAACTGGTGCCATTCATGCTGCTCCAAAGTTCCAGTAATCTATTCATTTTTGAGGCCTTAATAATTTGACTGTGAAATGTATGATCTGCTTCTATTATACTTTCAACATCGAACTCCTGTACATAAAATTCCATATCCATTGCAGCTTTTTTCATTCTTCGTAAATATTCCTTGCCGATTATTCCATTACATACTTTTACTGACAAACTTTCTAAACTACTTCTAAGAAGGTATATTTCCCATGCTTCATCAGGAGTTAATACTTTTACTAAGCATCCTTTATTTCTCTTATATTCTAAAAGACCTTCCTGTTCAAGCTGCCTAACTGCCTCTCTTACAGGACCTCTGCTAATATTAAAATAGTTAGCTAGGTCTGATTCAACTATTCTTTCTCCCGGCTTTATATCTCCTCTTAAAATTTTAAGCCTTAAAAAGTCTACAACTTCTTCTCTTAAAGTTTTATTTTTTAATAATCTATCTTTCATATATTACCTTCTCTTTTTTTTAGATTTTATCATAATAAGGCTTAATACACAACAATTAATTGTCGACAATTTAATTTTTTTTCTTAAAATCAAGTTTTACAAGTGTGTTTAACTGTTAACAATTGTTGATTAGTTTTTTACTATTTCAGATTTTCAGGGTTTAATCCTTCTAATTCTTCTATTACAAACCTTCCATCTTTTCTAATTAACTTACCATCAAACCAAATCTCTCCACCACCGTATAAAGGGTTCTGTATAAGTACAAGATCCCAATGAATTTTGGAATCATTACCGTTATCAGCAATTTTATATGCTTTTCCCGGAGTAAAATGAATACTTCCTGATATTTTTTCATTGTCATTTGCTTCAGCAAGCAATTCTTTTGCTGTTCAGGATCATATTCATCTATTTCCAAATCGCTATGGAACCAGTCTCCTTGTGTATCAGATAAAATCGAATAAGCAGGTTTACCATAACCAAGGGTAACTATATCCGCTAATTCTTGCTTATCAATTGCCATTTGAATAGCTCTTCTCCTACAGCATCCCAGTGTGCTTTTGAACCGAGGGTCAAATTAAACATACACAGATTACCTAAGAAAGATGCTGAAGGTTCTTTAAGGGTAATTACAACTGTTTCTTCGTCAGCTTCTACAGTATCGATAGGTTCAGCAGCAAATCTATAACCTGAAGTTTCTGCATCTCTTGCTCTATAAAGAGACCATTCCCAGTCTTCTCCAGTTACAGGAGATCCGTCAGAAAACTTAATGTCAGGCTTTAAGTTGAAAGTATAAACTAAACCATCATCACTAATTTCCCAATCGTCTGCTAGTTGAGGTTCTATCTCTTTAGTATCAGCATTAGGCGATACTAGTCCTTCATATATTT
>JAWSUU010000053.1:0-14056 GCA_033549325.1 Bacillota bacterium
GATATTCTATGATTTAAGCTGCTATTCTTTCATGTTTACTTTACAGAGTCTAAATTATGAATTAATTATACATTTTATTTTAAAAAATTTCTAGAGATAATTAATTTAAAATACTTCCAAGCAGAGGTTCTTTTCAATAAGACTCTCTACTATGGAAGCATTTTGTTATATTCATATTATTATATACGTTAACTAATATTTTATTTTTACTATAGGTTTAATTAAATCTCTTGGTTTATCAACCATTAGCTTAAATGCATCTTCTATAGAATCAAAACCTTCGAATTCATGAGTAATCATTCTACTAGGATCTACTCTATTGTACTTGATTAGTTCGAGCATTCTTTCCATTCTTTTTCTTCCACCTGGGCATAAACCACCACGGATGGTTTTATGAGCTAAAAATCCTGCTATATAATCATTAGGGATATTAATTGTTTCCGTTTCAGTAATAACTTCTAACATAGCAACATCACCCATACCAGCCTTTGTTACAGCTAATGCATTATTTAGAGCTTCAACTCCTCCACCAGCAATTATAGCAGCATTTACACCATTATTATTAGTAAGCTTCATGAACTGCTCAATTACATCTCCTTTTTTATAGTTTATAATATCAGTAGCTCCATATTCCTTCGCAAGGTCAACACAATTTGGTCTCGTACCAACAGCTATTATTCTTCCTGCTCCTTTAAGCTTCGCTGATGCTACAGCCATTAAACCGACTGGTCCAATTCCGAAAACAGCTACAGTACTACCAAATTGAATATTAGCAAGTTCGGCACCATAAAAACCTGTTGTCATCATATCAGTTGCCATAACTGCTGCTTCAAGAGATACTCCTTCTGGAAGCAATGCTAAGTTCATATCAGCTGATCTTACTTTTATTTGTTCTGCAAATGTACCATCTTCATAACTTGAGAAATTAATAGCGCTCATCATACCGCCCGCATCCTGATGAGTTCCATCTTGTATGTCAGGATGCTTCCATGTAGGAGTAGTACAAGGAATAACTACTTTATCACCTGGTTTAAAATCTCTAATATTTTCACCAACTTCAATAATTTCTCCTACAGATTCATGTCCTAAAATTCTATTTTTAAGGTGTGGACCTTCCATTTCATAAGCACTGTGAACATCTGAAGAACAAGGTGCTATTGCTATAGGACGTGCTATAGCATCATCTGGACCACATTTGTAATCCGGCTTTTCCATCCAACCTACTTTTCCTTTTTCAAAAACTCCAAAACCTTTCATATTAAATCTCCTTTCAATTTATGTTAAAATATTATCAATATAACGCTATTATAACAAATCAAAACATTAATTCAATGAATTTGTTAAAAAAATCACAAATATAACAATAACTTAATAATAGTTTATGTGCAAAAGAATAAATTGACATACCTAGAAGTATTAGGTATAATCAATTCATGTAATCAATAACTGGAGGTCTTTTATGGATATATCTAAAGATTTAATAGCTGCATCATCCACACCTTTAGTTTTAGCGATTTTAAAAAAGAAAGATAGTTACGGTTATAGTATTATAAAAAAAATCAAAGAAGTATCGGATAACAAAATAATTTGGACTGAAGGAATGCTGTATCCTGTTTTACATAAATTAGAAAAAGAAGGCTTTATTGAATCTTACTGGAAAAAAGCAAACACTGGTCGTAGGCGAAAGTACTATCATATAAAAGATGAAGGATTAAAAGAATTAAAAAAGCAAAAACAACAGTGGGAAGTAGTCAACTCTACATTATCCAAAGAAATATTATTAGGAGAGGAAAAATAGGAGGACATTATGTTTGATTTAGAGTCTAATATTAATGCATGGAGCAATCATTTGCGATTAAGCGGGAATTTAAAAGAAGAAGATGTACTGGAGTTAGAGGGTCATTTGCGAGAGGAGATAGATGAATTAAATGAGAAGGGTCTTGTTGAAGATGAAGCATTTTTAATAAGCGTGAAAAGGCTTGGAAATATAAATAATATATCCGAAGAATATTCCAAAGTAAATACTGAAAATCTATGGAAGCAACTCTTAGTCGATTTCAGTGATGAAGTTGAAAATAAGAAAAACTATAAAGATATTTTTATTGTTTTAATATTTGCTTTTTTAGCAGGAACTTTTGCTAAAATACCAAATTTATTTGGGATAACTATTGAAGATATAGCTTACTTTAAAAATTTAAGCTTCTACATTTTACCAATGGTAGTTTTATATTTTGGAATAACTCGTAATATAAATAAAAAAATAATTGGTTATATATTAGGGCTATTCTTTATAAGTGCAGTAATTGTGAATGTATATCCTTCTTATACACCTAATCATACTGAAGTGCTATCATCTATACATCTCCCATTAATGCTATGGTTGATAACGGGGGTAGCATACATGGGGGAAAGATGGAGAACTAGTAAAGAAAGAATGAACTTTATTAGATTAACTGGTGAAAGTATTATATACGGAAGTTTAATTTTATTAGGATCAATGGTTTTAATTATGTTTACAGCAATTATATTTGAAACAATATCTATAGATATAAGTGAGAAGATCATAAATAATATTGCTATATATGGAGGATCTACGGCTTTCATGCTTACAATATATTTGGTTGAAAAGAAAAAAAGTGTTGTTGAAAATTTCGCACCTATTTTAGCTAAAATTTTTAGCCCTTTATTTTTGATTACGATAATAGTTTTTTTAATAGCAATGCTTTTATCCGGAAAAAGTCCAGTAGAAGACAGGAATTTCTTAATATCTTTTGACTTAATGCTAGTTTTAGTGTTGGGATTAGTTTTATATACTATTTCTGCCAGAGATATACATAGAAAATCTAATATTTTTGATTATTTAAATGTAGCTTTAGTTACTGTTGCTATTTTGGTTGATGGTATTGCTTTGACTGCTATAATATTAAGACTATCAGAATATGGATTAAGTCCAAATAAGCTTGCTGCATTAGGCGAAAATATTTTGTTATTGATTAATCTTATAGGTTTGTTGTGGTTGTATATAAAATACTTTAAAGAAAAAATTAGTTTTGAAAAAATAGAAATATTTCAAACATCATATTTAATATATTATGCAATATGGATGGGAGTGGTTGTTTTTATTTTCCCTATATTTTTTGGATTTAAATAAAGATTATTTAATAAAAGTTTAATTTACGACTTTAAGGAATTCATGTATACTAATATTTGACGAATAAATTTGCACAGGAGGATTAATTTGTTAATCGAAATCATAAAAGTTATTATTATTGGAATAGTAGAAGGGATTACAGAATGGTTGCCTGTAAGTAGTACAGGGCACATGATATTAGTAGAAGAATTTATAAAAATGGACGTCACACCGGCTTTTAAAGAAATGTTTTTGGTTGTAATACAGCTGGGTGCTATAATGGCGGTAGTTATATTATTTTTCCACAAATTAAATCCTTTTTCTCCTAAAAAGTCAAAGCAAGAGAAAATAGACACTATGAAAATTTGGTTCAAGGTTGTAATAGGAGTACTTCCTGCAGCGGTACTTGGTTTATTATTTGATGATTGGTTAAACGATCATTTATATAACTACTGGACTGTTGCTGTAATGCTTATATTCTACGGGATACTTTTTATAATAGTTGAAAATAGAAATGAAGGTAGAAAAGTTAAGATCACTAACTTTGAAGAATTACCATATAAAACAGCTTTTTATATAGGAATATTTCAAGTGCTTGCATTAATTCCGGGAACTTCTCGGTCAGGAGCTACAATAGTTGGAGGTATAATATTAGGAACTTCGAGATTTATAGCCGCTGAGTTTTCTTTCTTTTTATCAATACCTGTAATGTTTGGAGCTAGTGCTCTTAAAATAGTTAAATTCGGATCTAAATTTAGTAATAATGAAATAATAATACTTCTAACCGGAATGGTAGTAGCTT
This sequence comes from Bacillota bacterium, assembly GCA_033549325.1. Lineage (GTDB taxonomy): Bacteria > Bacillota > Clostridia > Tissierellales > Dethiosulfatibacteraceae > UBA8670. The sequence goes on from JAWSUU010000053.1 coordinate 3,933, forward strand.
TTGTTATTTCTATAATATCTATTAAATTTTTGCTGCAGTATATTAAAAATCATGATTTTAAAGTTTTTGGTTGGTATCGTATAATTTTAGGTATAATAGTAATAGGATATTTTTTAATTGCCACCTAATATAAATAAAAAATTGGAAAGGATGATATAATGAAAAACCCAATTGTAACAATTGAAATGGAAAGTGGAGATAAAATAAAATTAGAACTATATCCGGAAAAAGCTCCGAATACTGTAAATAATTTTATAGACTTAGTGGAAAAAGGATTTTATGATGGTATTATTTTTCACAGAGTAATAGAAGGTTTTATGATACAAGGTGGAGATCCGGAGGGAAGTGGTACCGGCGGACCGGGATATGGAATAAAAGGCGAATTTTCATCAAATGGATTTAAAAACGACTTGAAACATTCAAGAGGCGTTATATCTATGGCAAGAGCTCAAAAACCGGATTCAGCAGGTTCTCAATTCTTTATTATGCATTCAGATTCACCTCATCTTGATGGGCAGTATGCTGCATTTGGTGAAGTAATAGAAGGCATAGAAGAAGTAGATAGAATAGCTACCGTTAAAAAGAATTTTAGAGACAAGCCTAAAAAAGATGAAGTAATGAAGAAAGTTACTGTAGAAACTTTCGGAAAAGATTATCCAGAACCTGAAAAAGTATAAAATTTAAATTTTGCAAACAGTAAAACAGGACCCATCAGTTAGGGTCCTGTTTTACTGTTTCAAAATATTATTTAAATGGAAGTTCTAGCAGAATACAAAGGTTTATTTGTAATTTATTAGAGCTATATCTATCGTTATTTTTATTATAGCATTTTGTTAAATAAATATCTATATTAATGAATTTTAATTTATTAAGTTTTCATAAAAAAAGAGACTAGACAGTCTCTTTAATTGATAAGTATTATTCTTCAGCGTATCTCTCAAATGCTTCAATATTAACACAATATAGTTCTGCATTTTCTTTGGAAATTAGACCTTTATTGTAAAGCTCTGCAATGCTTACATCCATACTAATCATACCTTCGGATCGCCCCGTCTGTATAGCAGCCTCGATTTGGGGAACCTTACCGCTTCTAATCATATTGCTTATAGCGGGAGTAGATAACATTATTTCAAATGCAGGTATCCTACCTATATTTTCTGATGGTATAAGTTGTTGAGAGATGACGCCTTCTAAAACAGTAGAAAGCTGAACTCTAACTTGTTGCTGTTGATTTGCTGGAAAAACATCAACTATTCTGTCAATAGTTTTTGCAGCACCTACAGTATGTAAGGTTGAAAATACTAGATGTCCAGTTTCTGCTGCTGTTAATGCAATGGAAATAGTTTCATAATCTCTCATTTCTCCAATAAAAATAACATCAGGAGCCTGTCTTAAAGCTGCTCTTAAAGCCATTTTATAGCTTTTAGAATCTATACCTACTTCTCGTTGGTCTACTATACTTTTATCATGACGGTGTAAATGTTCTATAGGGTCTTCTATAGTTATAATATGACAATCTCTATTTTTATTAATCAAATCAATAATTGCAGAAATAGTAGTTGATTTTCCACTTCCGGTAGGACCGGTTACTATAACAAGACCTTTAGTTTTTTTGTAAAAATCTAAAACTATATCAGGTATTTTTAAGTTCTCAACCTTATTAGATTCAAATTTTAATACTCTTATAGCGGCTGCCATAGAGCCCCTTTGTTTGTATACATCAACTCTAAATCTACCGACACCCTTTAAGGAAATAGAGAAATCTTTATCACCATACTTTAAATAGTCCCTATAATGTTCATCTAATTTAAACAACTTCATTATTAATTTTTCAGTATCTTCAGGACTTAGTAAAGGGTGGTCTAATTTAACTAAATTACCATCTATTTTCAAGGTAGGTGGGATACCTACAGTTATAAAAATATCAGACGCATTTCTCTCCACTGAAATTCTTAGAAGCTCATTTATTTCTATCATTCAATATATACCTCCACATCTTCAAAGTCTATTTCTTCATATTCAAACTCAACTGGTACTTCCTTTAATGCAATTAAGTCAAAGGATCTTGAATTTTCTAAATATTCTAATTTAATCATTAGTTCTTTGCTATCATTATTTCTGAAAGTTTTAGAAATAATTAAATTATTTTCATAAATATCTATGTCTGTATCAGCATCAAATTTTTCCAATTCCTCAACAATTACGCTTAAGTCGTTAGAAGATATATTTGATATTAATGAATCAATATTAGTCCAGAATTTATTAGCTTCTCCGGATAATTCATAATACTCTTTTGTATAAGATGCATTTTTTTGAGCAAGCTTATAATCAGAATAGGATGACATCATAACCAATACACTGAATATTACCAGCATCATAAAGGTTAATATAACTAAAATACTTGAACTACCCCTTTTGTTATCAATATATTTCATTGTAAATCTCCTCGGTTAAAGTAGGTATATATAATTTCGTATTAATAGTATGAATTATTGGATTTTTTTCATTACTTCTAAAATATCCTTTAAGCCTTACGATTTCAATACCTACATCATATAAAGATTTATTTATGTTTAGAGATTCTTCTTTAAGTATTATATTTGCTCTAAACAATGCTTCGGTTTCTTCATCTGTGGGATTCCAATTTTCATCAATAAGTGAAGTTAATATAGTATTGTTTTTTTCAATATTTATAACCTTAAAATTATTTAAAGGTTCTTCTTGCCAGGATTTTAATTTTATTGATTCAATGATATTATTTGTATGATAGATACTTTTGTCTAGATCTTCGGTTCTTAAACCGACATCCTTAGAACTCATAAAAAACAACAAAATTAACACTCCTAATATAGCTAAAGTTCCGACGGAAATTATCAGTTCTGCTATTGTAAAACCTATAGTGTTATTTATTCTATTTTTAATTTTCATAGATAGATTCATATTTATCACCTTTATTCAGTTATCAATGTTATATAACTTTTTAAACTTTTCATCTTACCATTTTCTTTAATTAATGTTTCAAAGGATAATTTGTTTCCATCTACAACTGCAAAATTAAGTTCATCAATTTCGACTATTGTAAAACTTGCCTCAGGATTGAAACTTCCTCCATCGATAATTAAAGCTTCTTTCATCTGTCCATCATGTAAAAAAATTACAGTTTCATATTCAATATTTGAATAACCATCCTTAATAACCAAACAGGTGTTTTCAATTTCTGGGAAATCAGCAATATAAACAGCATCTTTTTCAAGATTTTGACGAATCTTAGTGTGAATATATGATTGAGCAACTCTTAGATTTGAATTTTCTTCATTATCATTAATAATATTGATATATGAATCAGATCCGGTAGCTACTAGGGTTAACGTTGAAATTGAAAATAAAACAAGAAGCACCATAACTAAAATAATTTCAGTCATTGTACGGCCTTCATTAGAATTTATTTTTTTCATGTTAATCACCTACCTTTTTATAACCTCAATATTTGGAGCTATATTAGATCCATTTGTATCATAAAAATAAAAATACTGGATTTCATCAATTATTATTCCATAATTTTCTTTTTGATATTCAATATTAGGAGGATAACTTCCTTCTAATGCATAGCACTGAACAGCGGCTTTAATTATTACTTTTTCTATTGCGGCACTTCTATCATCCTTATCATTTGAAACTTTGTCAACGGCTTGAAAGCTAACTAAAATAATTACTACTAGAATTAAAGCAGTTATTATTGACTGTATATTTAAGGATTTAATTAACTTTCTCATTTAGAACACCTCTTAACCGATTGATGACATAATTTCTATCATAGGAAGCATTACAGTAAGCAAAATAACTCCAACTACTATAGATAAAACTATTACTAATGCTGGTTCAATAGAAGATGTAAATTTATCAGTAGTTCTATCTAATTCTACTTCATAGACATCACACAATTTTGTTAGCATACTATCGACTTGACCAGATTTAAAGCCCATTCTAAGCATTTGAACAAATAAATTAGGGAATACATCTGTATTCTTTAGAGCATCAACAACTGAGGTGCCTTTTGTTATAGTAGTACGAGCTTCTTGGATTTTTTTTTCAGCATAAGTATTACCAGTTAAAGGAGCTGACATAGATACAGCATCTTCGAAGGAGATTCCGGACTTTACCATCATAGAGAGTCCTTGTGCAAAGCGTAAAGCTGTGAGTTTTTTGTATATTTTACTAAGAAAAGATGATTTCAGTTTAAATTTATCAAAAGAATGACCTCCGGATTGAGTTTTAGAAAATAAAAATAATCCTATTATAAATAATCCTAAAATCAATAATATCCATGTGCCAAAAGCTTGTAAAAATTTACTAAGTCCAAATATAGCTGAAGTAGAAGAAGGTAAATCCCCACCTAAAGAAGTTAAAACCTCTTGGAAAATAGGAAAGACTTTGACTACTAGCAAAGCTATAACTGAAGCCATAAGAATAAAAAGAATAATAGGATAAACCAGAGCTTTTCTAATTTTATATCTTGCTTTTTCACTATTTTCGTAAAAAGTGCTGAGTTTTTCCATTTCAACATCTAAGTTTCCAGATTTTTCAGCAATCTTTGACATCTGAATGAAATAATCTGGGAAAACACCTAAGTCTTCGAAAGATTCATGTAATTTTTTTCCGGATTTAACATCAGAATAAAGATTACTTCCTAATTCTTTCATAAGCTTATCTTCTGATTCTTCTTTGAAAAGTTCTAATCCTTCTAAATATGGAATACCTGACTTAAGTATAATAGAAAGTTGATATGAAAAAAGTGATAGTTCATCTAAATTCAATTTTTTTAAAGCTGTATTTTTATAATTTTTTTCACTCATAATTACCCCCTGGAGAATTGAATTTATATTAATGTAATTTTTAAAATTTTAGGCAGTGAATTGGTTTTTAGTTATTCATATTTTAACATATTAATATATAAAAACAAAATACTACTTCTTTTATTATACTATAATTTGATTTTAAATGTTATAAAATTATTAATAAATGAAAGTCATATAATTAACACCTATTCAATGCAAAGGACCATACTATGTGATATAATAATAATGCTTATCTTAAGAAAATTAAGTTATAAGATGAGAGGTGAGGTATGAAAAATAAATCAATTAAATATATATATATTTGTTTAATACTTTCTTTTATTTTTTTAGGAATTCAATCTATAGTAGCTGAAGGAAGCGAATTACAATTTGACGGAAGCCAAAGCACATGGGCTGAGTCAGAGATTATAGAAGCTTATGAATATAATTTAACTTATCCAAATGTAATGAACAACTTCAAAAGAAATATTACTCGGGAAGAATTTAGTACTCTTGTGGTAAAGCTATATGAAGGTCTAACAGAAGAAAAAGCAAAAGTAGGAACAGATCCTTTTATAGACACAGATAACTTGGAAGTTTTAAAAGCATATAATCTTGGAATAGTAAATGGAAAAAGCAGCACAATTTTTGCACCTAAAGATTATATCACTAGACAAGAGATAAGTGTTATGATTTTTAGAGCTTTAAAAACTGCACTGCCGGATATCAGCAAAACCGTGACAGGAGACTTTCCTTTTTCAGATACAAAAGATATTGCATCATGGGCATTAAATCCAGTAAAATTTGCCTACCAAAATAATATAATGAAAGGTAGTGATGGAAAAATTTTGCCATTAGACAATACTACTAGAGAACAGGCTATAGTTTTATTAAAGAGGACCTATGTAAGTTTTAAGAATAAATTTTCTCAAGAAGTTCCAATTCAAGAAGAATATGTTGATGAAGGTCTACATATTAACACAACAAATAAAAATAGCGGGTTGATAAAAGTCGGATATGCAGGCAAATCCACTGAAAAAGTAAAGGTAATGATAGAAAAAGATGGAAAAAGATATGTTTATCCTCTAGTACCAGATGGTAAAATAGTAGGATTTCCACTTCAAATGGGAAATGGCGAGTATAAAGTGAGTGTATTAACCAATGTTACTGATAATAGATATGCCTATTTGGATACACAATCCTTTGCCGTAAATATACCAAATCAAAATTTAGTTTATATGAATTCTATACAACTAATAAGTTGGAGTTCAAACAGTAAAGCTGTAAGAAAAAACGATGAAATTGTAGGAGATGAATCAAATATTTCTAAAAAAGTAGACTTAGCCTATGATTTTATCATAAATAATGTTAGATATGATTACGATAAGATAGAATTTCTTCATCCTAATTATATACCTTATCCAGATGAAACCATAGTTGAACTTAAAGGAATATGTTACGACTACGCTTCACTTCTGGCAGCAATGAAAAGAAGTGAGGAAATTCCTATCAAGCTTGTGAAAGGATATTCTACCCACGTAGATGGATATCACGCATGGAATGAAATTTTTATAAACGGTGAATGGGTGGTTGTAGATACAACCGTTGATGCAGCTTATAACAAAGCTAATATGAACTTTAATTTCAGTAAAACTAAATCTGATTATACAAAAGTATACGAATATTAAAAAGATTGAGAGTCGAAACTCAATCTTTTTTGATGTGGTTTACAACATAAGTTATTGACAAATAAATAAAAAAGAAGTATTATATATTTAGTTAATTACTAAATTAGTAAACTACTAAATACTGTAAAAAAGGTGATAAAAATGGAAATACCAACAAATTTAAAGCACAAGCCTGTTATAGTTTCGGAAAATTACGAAAATGTTGATGGAAGAAATGCTTACAACAGTGATACTAAGGGAATTTCCTTAGGCTTAGCACAGTGGAATGATAGAGGAAAGGTAGATATATCTGCTAAGGTATGGAGACATACAGGAGAAAAATGGTCAAGACAATCAGAAGAGCTTCCTTTACATAGAGTACTGGATTTAGCCATATTAGTATGCAGAACTAGAGAATATTTCAGAGAAGCATACCAATACGAAAAACTTTATGATGAGAGCAATCCTAATATAGATAGAATCGGTTTACAGGGAGATGCTATGACTGTTTCAGTATGTACAAATAACGAAATGATAGACGAAGATATTAAATTATTCCAAGAGTCCTTAAGTAATGATGATGAGCTAATAGGTGAAAGATTAAGCACATTATCTAGAATACTTAAAAGAATGGGGTACTAAAATAATAAGGAGTTAGCTATGGATAAAGTAATAATAATCAACGATGAAAGTTTTGGAAAAGGTTCAGAAGAACTTGGTAAAAAGCTCATGGGAGCTTTTTTAAGAAAGATTTGGTCTAAAGAAGAAAAACCAGATAAAATTATCCTTTATAATTCTGGGGTTAAAATAGCAGCTCAAGGTTCATTTGTGCTGGATGCAGTTAATGGATTATTTGAGTCTGGAGTTGATATACTTGCCTGCGGAACCTGTGTAGATCATTTTGAACTAAAGGATTCGCTGCAGGCTGCTAGAATAAGTAATATGGATGAAATTGCTTCAATAATTTTAGAATCAAATAATGTGGTAACTATCTAATTGATAATTTCATCCATTAAAAGACTAGTCTTTTCCTCACCATGGAAGAAATAACTTAAACCATCATTTCCGTACCCTGAGTAGTCCATAGGAAGGGTATGGAAATTTATTTTTTCTGAGTTAGTTCCAATCATAGAAATACCTACTAATCCTCCTTTATAGAAAGGTATATCAGATTCCACATAAGATAATCCTCTAGCAATAATAAAAGGTAGTTTTGGACCTACAGCTGATTTAGCAGCACTTTTCAAAAAATCTTGCTGTCTTTCTATACGAGAAACATCTCCGCCACCAAAAGATCCGTCGTTTGATTTTCTAAATCGCAAATACTCTAAAGATTCAGCACCGTTTATTACTTGAACACCAGACTCGAAATCTATATGAAGAGGAGGCTTAGCATAAGGATCATCGTACTTCATTCTAAACGGCACATCTACTTCAACGCCACCTATTAAATCAACAACAGCTTCTACACCTTCGTAGTCGACTAGTACATAATAGTCTATTTTTGTACTTAGAAGATTTGATACAGCTCTTAACAATCCTTCAGGACCACCTATATCTGTAAAGCCGTAAACAGCATTAATCTTCTTTTGGCCTAACCCATCTTTACCTTCAGTAGGGTAATAGGTATCTCTAGGGATAGATACAGCATCAACTCTATTACTACCGGTATCAATTGAAAGAAAAATTATTGTATCAGTACGGGTACTTTCTAAACCCATAACTAAAACATTGATTCTTTCATTATATGCTATATTAATAAATACTATTAGAATTAAAATAGATATTAGAATATATGCTAGCTTCTTTAATATTTTATTTGATGATTTGTTATTTGTGTTTTCAGATTTTATATTCATCTAATTACCTCGATTTTTATTATATAATATAAGTAAGTATAGTTTTTTTTATAAAATAAGTCAATTAAGTGTATATAAATAACAGTGAAGAATTTATTGGAACATTCTTATTAATGTTTCGTCTAATTAAATAAAGAAACTAAAAATAGGAGGTGAATTTTCATGAAAAATAAAATCATTATAAACATAGTTACATTTTTACTTTTAACAGTACTTGTACTCCCAGGGTTAGCATATGGAGATACTGATGTATCTATTATGCCAATAAGCATGGAATACAATCACTGGGCTGATAAGTACGTTGACCAATTAGACATGGAGTATGAAATGGAAGACTTTTTTAAAGATAAAGATTTAAATGCTAAAATTTCACCTGAAGATTTCGAAATTTTAGTTCAAAAAACCTTAAAAGAAGATTTTGAATATATGAAAGAAATAGTAACCAGGGAAAGAGCAGTGTTTGAATTTACAAAGATATGGGCTGAAAAAACTGACCAGAATTTAGATAATATAGCTACAATTAAAATGTTAATTTATGCTGATACAGAAGAGATTGATGCAAAATATAATCATGCTGTCACAGTAGCTTACATGAAAAATATTGCACAAGGTAGAGGAGAAAGAATATTTGATCCTAATGCAGAATTAACCTATGGAGAAGCAGCTACCCTTGTTGTAAATAGTAAAAATGCAGTAGATAACGAACTTCAAAAAAATAAACCAATAGTAGAAGGTAAATTTGAAACAAGATCAGGATACAAAGTGACAAATGAAAATGTAGAATTTAATTTTGAGCTATTTAGTCACTTTGAGGAAATTAAAGAGTTGATGTTTAGTTCAGGACAGCAGTTTGAAATAACAATCACCAATGAAAATGGAGAAGAAGTTTATAAATTTTCCGAAGGGAAAGCCTTTACTATGGCTTTGGTATATGAAACTATAGAGCCAGGAGAATCTATGGAATGGACTGACGAATGGGACAGAACAGACAAAGAAGGCAACTACTTAGAATCAGGAAAATATAAAGCAAAAATAGAGATTTTAGCAATGTCTCCTGATGAGGAAGATGAAGAAATAGACAAAAGCCAATTAACAAAAACTATAAGCTTTACTTTGTACAAACTGAATGAAAATGGAAGAATAACTTCCGAATCAGCAGAGTCTATAATAAATGATAAAGCTACAAAAGTTATGGAGGAATTAAAAGTAAAAGATATTCAAGGTTTAACAGATTTTGTTCATCCTGAAAAAGGTTTAAGATTTACACCATATACTACGGTGAATATAGAAAGAGATGTAGTATTTGATATAGAAGAATTAAAGAATTTTAATGCAGAAGAAGAAATTCTCTGGGGATACTATGATGGTAAAGGAGATGAAATTAATCTTACTCCTGTAGAATACTATGAAGAATTTGTATATACAAAGGACTTTCTGAATTCAGATCAGATAGGATACAATGAAGTACTAAGTAGTGGAAATATGATTGAAAATCAATTTGAAGTTTATGATAATCCTATAATAGTTGAATACTACATCCCAGGAGAAGAGTTTTACAATGCTTGGGAGAGCTTAAGATTAGTATTTGAAGAACATGAAGGAAATTGGATGCTTGTAGGTATTATTCATAACGAATGGACCATTTAATTTCATACAAACACTAAATACGGCCTAAATCACTGGGTCGTATTTTTGTGCGACAGGCAGTCGCACCAGTTCTGACTTTGGTCAGGACTATCTTGCGTAATAGGAACAGCGATAAC
>JAWSUU010000054.1:0-14021 GCA_033549325.1 Bacillota bacterium
TCACGAAGGGATTATAGTAACTGATGAAAAAGGTTTTGTCACTTTTTTTAATCCTTCCGCCGAAAAAATAATGAATATAAAATCAAAAGATATAATTGGTAAAAGAGTTGATGAATATATTCCTACTACAGAACTATACAAAGTAATTAAAACGGGAAAATCACAATTAGGGAAAATACAAAAAATCAAAAATACTAAAATATTAACAAATAGAATTCCTATTTTAATTAATAATGAAGTTCAAGGAGTAGTAGCGACATTTCAAAATATAAACAAAATTCAAGATTATGAATTTCAAATAAGAAAAGAACTATCTCATAAGGGATTGATTTCTAAATATACATTTGAAAATTTTGTTGGTGAATGTAAAAATACAAAGGAGCTTATATCTAAAGCAAAGATATATGCTAAATCTGATTCTACAATCTTAATTTCTGGTGAATCTGGAACGGGTAAAGAAATATTAGCACAAAGCATTCATAATTATAGTAATAGAAACAAAAATCCTTTTGTAGCGATAAACTGTTCAGCTATAGCAGAAAATTTACTTGAAAGTGAACTATTTGGCTATGAAGAAGGTTCTTTTACAGGTGCTGTTAAAGGTGGTAAAATGGGAGTTTTTGAGTTAGCCCATAAAGGAACAATTTTTTTGGACGAGATAGGATCTATGCCATTGAAACTTCAATCGATTTTACTAAGGACTCTTCAAGAGAAAGAAGTGAGAAGGATAGGTTCAGATAGAATTATTAAGGTTGATGTTAGGGTAATAGCAGCTACTAACAACAACTTAATTGAAGAAGTAGAAAAAAGTAAATTTAGAAAAGATCTATATTATAGATTAAATGTATTAAAATTAAATACCTTTCCTTTAAGGGATAGAAAAGAAGATATTAAAGCTTTATTTCAGTACTTTGCGGATATACACATGAATAAACTTATTACTATTGATAGTGAATTAGAAGATCAATTGAAAAATTATCATTGGCCGGGAAATGTAAGAGAACTGGGAAATTTTGTTCAAAGAGTTGTTCTGTTAAATGACACAGTCGATATTCATGATATATTTAATGAGTTTGTCAGAGAAGGAGAATTTAAAAACTTACAAATAAATCAAACAAATAAAAATATACTTGAAATAAATAGAGGAACATTAAAAGATATGGAAAAGGAAATTATTAGTAAACTTTATAAAGAACACAAAAACAAAACGATGCTTGCAGAGAATTTAGGAATAAGCAGAACAACATTGTGGAAAAAAATGAAATGAATCGTTAATAAAATATACGATTGTTAAAATAATAGTTAATAATATGAACAAAATATTATAATGCTTTTCAAATCCCTTCAATTAGAAGGGATTTATTTTTGGCATATAAATTGCAATTTAAGATATACGTATTTAAATACATTATCACACTGATAAATTTAAATTAATTAAAGGAGGATAACATGAAAAAAGAAGTAAAAGAACCTATCAAAGTGAAATGGATATGGCCGGTAATAGCAATTATATCATTATTAACAATACCTTGGTTATTTCCACAAGGAAGTTATTATCCAATAATAGCAGGATTCCCATTATGGATGGTAGTTTCTATTTTGGCAACGATAGCTTTAGCAATATTTTTAAATTTTGTTGTTGACAAATTTTGGGATATGGAACAACTTGTTGAAGAAGATTCAGAAAAAATTAATTAAAGGAGGATTGTAACATGACGGGCGTAGGATATAAAGGAGTTTTTATATTAGTATTATATGCAGTATTTTTATTAACAATGGTTACAGTAACATCTGCTAAAAAAGGAATAGGTAGCAGCATGAAAAAGTTTTATTTAGGAGGAGAAGGTTTAGGAGCTTTTCTTTTATTCTTTACTCTATATGCTACACAATACAGTGGAAATACAGTTGTTGGATATCCAGCCAAAACTTATAGAGTAGGATTTTCATATTATCAAAGTATTCCTTTCTTTATCATGATAATAGTTGGATACTTACTCTTTGCACCAAGATTACATGTGTTAGCTAAAAGACATAACTTTGTAACACCAGCGGATTGGTTGCATAAAAGATTTAATTATAAACCTATAACAATTCTAGGAACTATATTAATGGCATATGGGCTAAGTAATTATTTGTTAGAACAACTAGTTGCTATAGGACAGGCGATAACAGGTTTAACAGCAGGTGCAATACCATATCAATATGGAGTTATTTTTCTAGTAATAATTATGTTAATATATGAATCCTTAGGAGGGATGAAAGGTGTTGCAGTAGCTGATGCAACCAATGGAATAGTTTTACTAATTGGAGTGTTTGGTTTCTTAATTTTAGCTATAGTTACCTTTGGAGGACTTGGAGGATCAGCAGAATATATGATTCAAAATGTCCCGGAAAAAATTGGAGTTCCTGATACATTGACAATGATAAATTGGGCAAGTATATATATATTAGTTGGTGTTGGAGCTGCGGTATATCCACATGCAATTCAAAGAATTTATGCTGCAGATAGCGAAAACTCTTTAAAAAAATCATTAAAAAGAATGGCGTGGATGCCTTTCTTTACATCAGGAGTTGTATTTTTAATAGGTATTATGTCTATTAAAGCTTTTCCTGGATTAGATAAAGGACAGTCTGAGCAGATAGTTGGAATGATGGCAAATGCTATTGCTTCAAAAAGTGCAATAAATTATTGGATTATGATGATACTTTACACAGGAATTGTTGGAGCTATAATGTCTACCGCAGATTCTGTTATATTGGCACTATCATCATTATTATCTAACGACATCTATGGCAGATTTATCAACGAAAATGCAACAGAAAAGCAGAAAGTAAAGTGGGGTAAAATAGCAGGTATAATTATAGTGTTTGTTCTAATGTTTTTAGCATGGAACCCTCCAGGAACATTATATGAAATATTTGTTTTGAAATTTGAAATATTACTACAAGTTGCACCAGCATTTTTAATCGGACTTTATTGGAATAAGCTTGAAAGAAAATCTGTTCTTGCTGGGATGATAACAGGTGCAATAATAGCATCATCCTTGACATTTATAGGAATGAAAACAATATTTGGCATACATGGTGGAGTAATTGGATTAGCAGTAAACATTGTAATATGTGTAGTAGGAAGTAAATTTGCTAAGTCAAATAAAAAAGAAGAAGAGACTATAGATAAATTACTTAATGTAAATTAGAGGTGTTTTTATGGGAATGACTATATCAGAACAAATAATTGCAAAAGCAGCAGGAGTTGAGTCCGTTAAATCAGGCGAAATTCATTGGGTAAAAGTTGATAAAGCTATGATGGACGATATTTTAGGACCTAGAGTTGAAATTGCAGAAAATTTAAAAGAATTAAATAAAAGCATTTGGAATAAGGATAAGGTTGTAGTGATTTCTGATCACTACACACCTCCTGCTAATGCTAAACAAGCGGAGATAGTAAAATTTACTAGAGAATGGGCGAAAGAGTACGAAATAGAAAGATATTATGAGTTTCAGGGGCCCTGTCATCAAATCATGGTTGAAGAAGGACATGCTATTCCAGGTCAGATAGTAGTTGGAACAGATTCTCATACATGTATGTATGGTGCACTAGGTACTTTTTCAACAGGTGTAGGTTCAACAGAAATGTTGGGAGTTTTAGTAACTGGAGAAATATGGTTTAAGGTTCCCGAAACTATAAAGATTGTATGGGATGGAGAACTACAAAAGGGTGTAATGGCAAAAGATTTAATCTTAAAGACAATAGGAGAAATAGGTCATGCAGGAGCAACTTATAAAGCAGTAGAGCATGTAGGTACAACCTTTAAAAATATGATCATGGATGAAAGACTTGCAGTCTCTAATATGGCTGTGGAAATGGGAGCAAAAGTAGGAATTATTCCTACTGATGAGATAACAGATGAATATTTAAAAGAAATTGGTGTTACTGAAGAATACGAAAAATATTTAAGTGATCAAGATGCTACATACATAAAAACTTATGAGTTCAAAGCAGAAGATTTAGAACCTGTAGTAGCCTGTCCTCATGAAGTCGATAATGTAGTAGAAATAAGCAAATTAGATGAGGTAAAAATAGACCAAGCATATATCGGTTCTTGTACAGGTGGAAGATATAATGATCTTCTGCAAGCTTCAAAAATACTTAAAGGAAAAAAAATAGCTAAAGGCGTAAGATTGTTAGTCTCTCCTGCTTCAAAGAAAGTTTGGAATAGATGTGCTAAAGAAGGCATATTATCAACTCTTTCAGAGGCCGGTGCAACAGTTTTAGCTTCTACTTGCGGAGCATGTATTGGTGTTCATTCTGGTAGCATAGGTGCTGGAGAAGTGTGCATATCTTCAACAAATAGAAACTTTTTAGGAAGAATGGGAAGCAAAGAGTCTAAAGTTTACTTAGGTTCACCTATATCAGTAGCAGCAGCAGCTATAGAAGGAAAAATTGTTGATCCAAGAAAGTATTTGGGAGGAATGCAGTTATGACAGATAAACAGATAAAAGGAAAAGTATGGAAATATGGTGATAATATAAATACTGATATAATTTCTCCTCCTGCATATATGGAAATGAGTATAGAAGAAGCATCAAAGTATGCCATGAGTCCAATTGATGATAATTTTGCAAAAAAATTTAAAAAAGGAGATATATTAGTTGGAGAAAATAATTTTGGATCAGGTTCAAGTAGAGAAACTGCTCCCCTTACCTTAAAGTATTTAGGAGTTAATTTGATAATTGCAAAATCATTCGCTAGGATCTTTTATAGAAATGCAATAAATTTAGGAATTATTGTCATAGAATGCGAAGAAGCTAATAAAATTAGAAAGAATGATATTTTAGAAGTAAACTATGAAGAAGGTATAATTGTAAACTTAACAAAAGATGAGGAATATAAAGGAACTAAAATTCCTGAACATATAATGGAACTAATTAATGTTGGAGGATTAGTAGAATATTTAAAAAGACTATAAGATTGAAAGGTGGTTATGACATGAGTGAAAATAAAGGTGCTTTAAATGATTTGGTGGTATTAGATTTAACAAGAGTATTGGCTGGGCCTTTCTCTTCAATGATGTTAGCAGATTTAGGAGCAGAAGTTATAAAAATAGAAATACCTGGCACAGGTGATGATAGTAGACAATTTGGTCCTTTTAAAAATGGTGAAAGTTCATATTACATGAATTTAAATAGAAATAAAAAGGGAACAACTTTAAATTTAAAAGCTGATGAAGGTAAAGAAATATTTTTAGATTTAGTAAAAAAAGCAGATATTGTTATAGAAAATTATAGACCTGGTACTATGGAAAAATTAGGTGTAGGTTATGAAACTCTCAAAAAAGTTAATCCTGGTATAGTTTATGGTTGTGTATCTGGATTCGGGCATTACGGACCGTATAAAGATAGAGCAGGCTATGATATTATTGGTCAAGCAATGGGTGGATTAATGAGTACTACTGGATGGCCTGATGGAGAACCAACAAGAACGGGAACGGCAATGGGAGACGTGTTAGCTGGATTATCAGTAACGATTGGACTTCTAGCAGCAATAAGATATAGAGATAAAACTGGTATTGGCCAAAAAGTTGATGTTTCTCTTGTAGATTCTGTGGTTGCAAGTTTAGAAATAATAAATCAAATATACTTAATTGAAGGCAAAATTCCACAAAGAATAGGAAATAGGTACGAATCAGTTTATCCATATGATTCTTTTAAAGCTAAAGATGGTAGTTTAGTAATAGGATGTGGCAATGATAAGTTGTGGAGCAAACTATGTAAATTAATGGGTAAACCTGAACTGCTTGAAGATGAAAGGTATAACGTAAACTCAAATAGAGTAAAGAACAATAAAGAGATTAAGGTTATAGTAGAAGAATGGACTATAAAAAAAGACGTAGACAAATTAATTGATGAAATGTTATCAGCAGGAATACCTTGTGCACCAATAAATAATATAGAACAAGTGGTTAAAGATCCACATATTGCTGATGCTAGAGAAATGTTTGTTGATATTAATCATCCTATAGCTGGTGATTTAAAAATAACAGGGTCACACATTAAACTTTATGAAACTAAACCAGAAATAAAAACACCAGCTCCTCTTCTAGGAGAACACAATGATTATGTACTAAAAAAATATTTAGAATATGACGAAGAGAAAATAGAAGAATTAAAAGATAAAAATATAATCTAGGTGATAGATATGAATATGAAAGAAGTAAATATAATAGAAGTAGCACCTAGAGATGGTTTTCAAATAATTGAAAAATTCATTGAAACAGAAAAAAAATTAAAAATAATTGATATGCTAATAAGTTCAGGTATACAAAAAATGCAAGTTACATCCTTTGTAAATCCAAAGGCTGTACCCCAAATGAAGGACGCTAGAGAGGTAGTTAAAAAGTCAATTGAAAAATACCCTGATTTTGAATTTACTGCATTAATACCAAATTATAAAGGTGGAGAATTAGCAGTTGATTCAGGAATAAAAGAACTTAGCTATGTAATATCTGCTAGTGAATCTCATAATATGGAGAATGTTAGAAGAACAGTAGATGAATCATTTGACGAATTAAAAAGAATAAGAGAAGATTTCAAAGATATAAAAATAAAACTAGACATAGCAACAACTTTTGGATGCCCTTTTGAAGGGGAAATAGACATAAACAAAGTTCTCAAAATGATTTATACAGGACTAGATATGGGAATAGACGAGATATTCTTAGCAGACACTATAGGAGTTGCTAATCCAAAACAAATAAAAGAAGTAATTAGTGTAGTAAAAAAAGAGTTTAAAGAAATTGATTTTGGATTGCATTTACATGATACAGAAGGAATGGGTCTTGCAAATATTTATGCTTCAAGCGAATTAGGTATAAATAAATTTGAATCTGCTGTTGGAGGATTAGGAGGATGTCCATTTGCTCCAGGAGCAGCAGGAAATGTTGCTACAGAAGATTTAGTAAATATGTTTGAAAAAATGGGAGTAAGAACAAATATATCTCTATCTAAACTTTTAAAAACAACAGATTATATTAAAAAAAATGTAAAAAGCAACTTAACTGGACATTTATCGAATGTAAGAAGAAAGGTATAAGATGAATAAATATAAAATAGCAGTAATACCAGGAGATGGAATTGGAAATGAAGTAATGAAGGAAGGATTAAAGGTTCTTGAACGAATATCTAAAATTTCAGGAGAAATTTCCTTTGAATATGATAAATTTGATTGGGGTTGCGAGTATTTTCTAAAGAATGGTAGAATGATGGCTGAAGATGGAATTGAAAAACTAGAAGAATATGATGCTATTTTATTAGGTGCAGTTGGTTATCCAACTGTACCTGATCATATCTCACTTAGAGAATTACTATTAGAAATAAGACAAAGATTTAATCAATATGTTAATTTAAGACCGATTAAATTACTTCCAAATGTATATTCCCCAATAAAAGGAAAAAAACCTAAAGATATAGATATTATATTTATAAGAGAAAATGTAGAAGGTGAATATGCAGGGATAGGAGGTATACATAAAAAAGGTTCAAAAGAAGAAATAGCATTACAAACAAGTCTTTTTACTAGAAAAAACACAGAAAAATTGATGGATTATGCCTTTAAACTAGCAAAAAAGAGAAATAAGTTTAATAAACTTACAAGTGTTACTAAATCAAATGCTTTAAATTATAGCATGGTTTTTTGGGATAAAATATTTCAAGAAAAAAAACAAGATTATCCTAACATCAAAACTGAAAGTTTTCATGTTGATGCTACAGCTATGTACATGATACAAAACCCAGAAAGATTTGATGTTATTGTAGCTTCAAATTTATTTGGAGATATACTAACAGATTTAGGTGCTGCACTGCAAGGTGGATTAGGTTTTGCTGCAGGAGCTAATATCAATCCAGAAAAAGAATATCCATCTATGTTTGAGCCAGTTCATGGTTCAGCACCAGATTTAAAAGATAAAGGGTTAGCAAATCCAATTGCAATGATATGGACTGTGAAACTTATGCTTGACTTTTTAGGGCATGAAAAGGAAGGCAGTATATTAATGAAGGCTATAGAAAAGACTTTAGAGAAAAAAGATATTTTAACTCCAGACTTAGGAGGAAAAGGAAGTACATCATCAGTAGGTGATGAAGTTTGTAAAAATATATATTAAAAATAGAATGGAAATTAAAAAAACATATGTAGTAAATTATTGTTTATATAAATTTAACTAATAGAAAGGCTAGAAGATATTAAGATATTAATATCTTCTATATTTTTATAAAGTTAATCAATTTTTAAGCAAAATGAAAGATAAAGAAAATGTTAAGAATTTGGAGGTAATATAATGGGAATGACCATGACTCAAAAAATAATAGCAGATCACTGTGGTAAAGAAATAGTAAAAGCCGGAGAATTTGTAGAGATGAATCTAGAAATAGTTCTCGGAAACGACATAACTACACCTGTAGCTATTAGTGAATTTAAAAAGATGGGAGCTGTTGAAGTTTTTGACAAGGAAAAAATAGTAATAGTACTAGATCACTTCACTCCTAATAAAGATATAAAATCAGCAGAGCAGTGTAAAATATCAAGAGAGTTTGCCCGAGAAAATGAAATAGTAAACTTTTTTGACGTAGGACAAATGGGAATAGAACATGCACTACTTCCTGAAAAAGGACTGGTAGTTGCTGGAGATACAGTAATAGGAGGAGATTCCCATACATGTACCTATGGAGCACTAGGAGCTTTTTCTACAGGAGTAGGTAGTACTGATATGGCTGGAGGTATGGCTCTAGGGACCACATGGATTAAAGTACCATCAGCGATAAAAGTTAATATAACTGGAAAGAAAAAACCCTTCGTAAGCGGTAAAGATTTAATACTACATCTAATTGGAAAAATAGGGGTAGATGGAGCCTTATACAAATCTATAGAATTCACAGGGGAAGGAGTTAAGGAACTTTCTATGGATGATAGATTTGCAATTTCCAACATGGCAATAGAAGCCGGAGGTAAAAACGGAATATTTCCAGTAGATGATCAAACTATAAAATACATGATGGAAAGAAAAATAAAAGAATGTAAAATTTTTCAAGCAGATGAAGATGCAGTATATGATCAAGTAATTGATATAAATTTAAATGAACTAGAACCTACTGTAGCATGTCCAAGTTCTCCGGAAAATACTAAGCCAATCGATGAAATTAAAGACATATATATAGATCAGGTTGTTATAGGATCCTGTACAAATGGAAGAATTGAAGACATGAGAGCAGCAGGAGAAATATTGAAAAACAGGAAAGTAGATCCAGGAGTAAGAACAATAATAATCCCAGCGACCCAGGAAATATACAAACAGTGTATAAAAGAAGGACTTTTGGAAATATTCATAGATGCGGGAGCAGTAGTGAGCACACCTACATGTGGACCTTGTCTAGGGGGACATATGGGTATTTTAGCAGCTGGAGAAAAAGCTGTAACTACAACCAATAGAAACTTTGTAGGAAGAATGGGACATAAAGAATCTGAAGTATATCTTGCTAATCCTGTGGTAGCAGCAGCATCAGCAGTGACAGGTAAAATAGAAAATCCAAACAACTTAAAGTAGGAGGGAAAAATGGATATAAAAGGAAAAGCATATAAATTTGGTAGTGATATTGATACAGATTTGATAATCCCTGCAAGATACTTAAACACAACTAAACCTGAAGAACTAGCTAAGTACTGCATGCAGGATATAGATGAAACTTTCACAGAAAAGATAAACAAGGGAGACATAATAGTAGCAGGAAAAAACTTCGGATGCGGTTCTTCAAGAGAACATGCCCCCATAGCTATAAAGGCTGCCGGCATATCTTGTGTCATAGCAAAAAGCTATGCAAGAATCTTTTACAGAAACTCCTTTAACATAGGTCTACCTATTCTAGAGTCTAAAGAAGCCTCTGATAATATAGAAGAGGGAGATGAAATAGCTGTGGACTTTTCTAGAGGAATAATAAAAAATATGACCAAAAATGAAGAATACATAGCAGATAAATTTCCGGATTTCATACAAGACATTATAAAGTATGATGGTCTAGTAGGATATGTAAAAAACAAGCTTAATCAAGGAGTAAAAAATGACATATAATATAGCAGTAGTAAAAGGAGACGGTATAGGTCCTGAAATAATAGACCAGGGAGTAAAAGTTTTAAAAGCAGTTGGTGAAAAATACAACATAGATTTTAAATTCAAAGAAGTTTTAGCAGGAGGAGCAGCTATCGATGAGATGGGAACCTGCCTTCCAAAGGAAAGTCTTAAAATATGTAAAAGTAGTGATGCTGTTTATTTAGGAGCAGTAGGAGGACCTAAGTGGGATGACTTAAAAGGAGAAGAAAGGCCTGAAAAAGCTTTACTTAAACTTAGAAAAGAATTAGGACTTTTTGCAAATATAAGACCGGTAATAATGTTTGATGAACTAAAAGATGCATGTCCTTTAAAAGATGATATAGTTAAAGGAGGTCTTGATATTGTAATAGTAAGAGAACTTACGGGAGGAATATATTTCGGAGATAGAAACTACACTGATGACTATGCCTGGGATAAAATGGAATACAGCAAAAAAGAAATCCAACGAATTGGAAGAAAAGCCTTCGAAATTGCCGGGAACAGAAATAAAAAAGTTACCAGTATAGATAAATCAAATGTACTAGACTCATCGAGACTATGGAGAAAAACTTTAGAAGACTTAAAGAAAGAATACACAGATGGTGAGTTAAATCATATGTATGTAGATAACGCAGCAATGCAGATGGTTGTAAATCCTAAGCAGTTTGATGTTATTCTAACGGGAAATATGTTTGGAGATATACTTTCCGATGAAGGAAGTATAATTACAGGATCCCTTGGTATGCTTCCATCTGCTTCCTTAGGGGAGGGTAGTTTAGGTATGTATGAGCCTGTACATGGTTCAGCACCGGATATAGCTGGTCAAAACATAGCTAATCCTATTGCTACTATACTTTCAGCAGCTATGATGCTTAAATATTCTTTTGGGTTAATGAAAGAAAGTGAAGCAGTAGAAAAAGCTGTAAAAAAAGCATTATCAGAAGGAGTAAGAAGTAAAGATATAGCAAAAAAAGGTGAAAAAACCTATGGAACTAAAGAAATAGGGGATGCTATTTGTCAAAACATATAAAAATAATAATATTGGATACATTGTTTTTTAATTAAAGCAATGTATTTTTTTTCATTAAATTATTCTGGCTCTTTGGCAAATGTTGGGGTAAACCATAAAAAAGAGTAATTGATCTGAATTGGAGTGTAAAAACTACAAGGATATCATTTTTTTTAATTTTTAAAAGATTTCATCTAATCCTTTTCTAGAAATCTTTGCCCTAGTTATTTTATCGGTTATTATTTCTTCTAAACCGTATTCATTTAAAGCATTTATTTGTAGAAATAGTTTTTAGCTTTCTGAAGTAATTCTGGTATATCCAACTTCATTTAATCATCTCCAATATTTTAATGACTCCAATATGTCGTAAACGCTGTTCAAAAACTAAAGACTCTGAACATTAGTTTTGGAACATAAAAACCTATGAAATTCAACATAAAATTCAATGTTTCATAACAAATAGTTTGTGAAACGGTTCGAATTTGTAAATAAAATATAAATACTATAAAATCATAATTAATAGTTAAAGAAATAAAAAAATTGAGGTGACAATTTGAATTTAGATGATATCATAGAATATGATGAAGAAGGTACAAATTTAGATTTTAAAAAGAAAGAGTATAAAAAAGAAAATTATATGTCTTTAATTAAAGATGTTATGTCTATGGCAAATGCTTTAAATACAGAAAATAAGAGAATAATAATTGGTGTAAAGCATAAACCTGGATCAGAAAAGATTTTTCATGGGATAGAGAAAATATCAGATCAAGCGATATTTGAAAATATAATTCAAGAAAACATAGAACCAAATATTAACTTCCAATATTACGCATATAGCTTTAAAGGATTAACTCTAGGGATATTAGAAATTTTCGATAACTTTGATAAACCCTATATGATGAAAAAAGATTACAATAATTTAAAAAAAGGAGATATGTGGATTAGAAAAGGTTCTCGGCAATCTAAAGTAACAAGAGAAGATTTGGATAAGATGATGGAGATTAGAAAGAAATCTGTATTTGAAAACAAGGTGTCAATCGGTTTTGGAGAAGAATTAGAAAAAGAAATTAGATTATTTAAGACAGATTTGAAAAAAGAAGAGTTACCCTCTGAAATAGAAAAAAGAAAGCTGAGAAATTTATTAAAAAGGCTAGATGAAAGATATAGTCAAAATGATAAAATATCTGAATTGGATAACATAACATCACCTATTCAAAAAAAAATATCTAAATTTGCAGGAATGGTTTTATTTTCAGAGTTTAACGACTCTGAAAAGAGCATAAGGATAGGATATAATGAATTCAACATGCCTATCTACAATAATAGGGAGCAATTATTAGAAAATATAGACAATGCATCTTATACATATTGTGAGGATGATTGTTACTATTTATATGAAGAAAATTCTAATAAAGTGAATTTATATATATATAATGATGGAACTGAATTTTTAGAAGATGCAAGAGTTGCGTTATATTTTGATTCAAATGTGTTTGAGATTCCTAATAAAATACATGAGAAATCCAAACCAGGTGTGTTATCTGTAAAATTTAATGCAAATACAGATAATTATCCTAATGTATATGAAAAAGAAAATTTTATTGCTGTTGAGGAAGAGCATAAGCAAATAAGGCATAAAATATTGACAAAAGTATTCTTTGAAGATCTTAGAATTTTGGTAAACTCAAATGTTGAAGTTGAAAAATCTGAAGTGAAATATAAAATAGGTGCAAGAAATTTATCAAACCATATAGTAGGTTCAATATTTATTGAATTAGAGTAGTTTTAGGTCGATATAAGGAATATAATTGATTATATGATAAACTCAGGGGAATTAGTGAAACTATTGTAGTAATTCCTCAAAGATAAAACATAAAATACAGTTAAGATATATGTTGTATTTAAGCTACTTTGTACCAATTCGGTGCATAATGAATTCGCTGATAAAACAATTTTCAATTTCAAAGATGCTATTACAATATGTTCGAAATTAAGAATATATATGAGCTCTTTTTATAATGAAAATTCTTCAGTTTGCAATCTTTATAATTATAATCTGTCTGAACCATTTATGGAAAACAGTGTCAATCATGTGAAGAATGGTAAAAGACAAACTACTGCAAATAGTTCAAAATTTTTGTATGCTTGTAAATTATATTTAGAAGATGAACTGTCAAAAGATGAAATAATCTAATTAACAAAGAAGAACGGATTCAAATATGTTCTGAATGCTTTTCATAATGTTTCTAAAATTGAAAGCTCAAACTCTTTTGTTGAGAAAGCAGTTATAAATAATAAAAAAGGAATTATCATAACTGACGAACTTTATAAATTAAGAGAAAATAATGTTTTAGATAAAATTGGAAAAGAGATTGAAGGAAGATGGAATTTAGTAGAATCATCGTTGGAGAATAAAAACCCTAATATCATTATTGAATATTCAGATAAAGACAAGATGTTTTTTAATACAAGAGAACAGAGTAATGAAAGTTATCTAAACACACACTTAAGAACAAATGTTACAGATGCCTGGTATACTTTGAGCGGATATCAGAAGGGTGAGTGTTATAATTACTATAAATGTAGGTTTTATGAAAAAGATAGGGCAAAATTATAAGTGGAATAGAATTTTGAGATAACAATGGAACTCTTAAAGCATTATGATAAGGAGAGATGAATGGTTAATAATTTATTTAAAAAATATTTGGAACTATTTAGTTTCAAATATGTATTTTTCAAGAATCTTAAACGCAGCGTAATGTATCCTACGATAATTTTAATATTTTTTCTTATTTCAATGCTTATAATAGTTAGTAGAACATATGAGCTTAAAATACTAATATATACATATTACTTGCCGATTTTGTTAGCAG
>JAWSUU010000055.1:0-13868 GCA_033549325.1 Bacillota bacterium
TGGTAAGCCGTATGCCTTAATAGGGCACGTGCGGTTTGATAAGGGGGAAGCCAAGAAATTGGTTTCCCTACTTTATTTATTTTTAATCTTTTTAAAATGTTAAATTTATGATATAATTAAAGTGGTTCAAATAATGAACTTGAAGTTCAAATAACGAACACAGGAGGATCCTATGAGTAAAGAATTTTTAGATAAAATATCAAACTATTTTAACGAAGATGAATTGGTTAGTTTATTAAAAGATTTAGTAGCAATCCCTAGCTATGGCGGAATAGAAAATCAAGAAACTAAAGTCGCAGAATATATTCACGAATTATTTAAAAAAGAAGGAATAGAAACAGAAATAACTCACGTACAGGATGGAAGAAAAAACGTAACTGCTCTTTTAAAAGGCAAAGGTAAGGGTAAATCTCTTTTACTTACGGGACACATGGACACGGTACCACCTTATGATATGGAAGATGCTTTGGAAATGAAAATAGAT
Organism: Bacillota bacterium; assembly: GCA_033549325.1. GTDB lineage: Bacteria > Bacillota > Clostridia > Tissierellales > Dethiosulfatibacteraceae > UBA8670. The sequence continues at coordinate 485 of JAWSUU010000055.1, forward strand.
GGAGATAAACTTATAGGAAGAGGTACTAATGACATGAAAGGTCCTCTTGCCTGCATGGTTATGACTTTAATAGCTATAAAAAGATCTGATGTAGAGCTTGAAGGAGATCTTATATTTGCCGGAGTAGTAGATGAAGAAGAAAAAAGCTTAGGAACTATAGATTTAATTGAAAAAGGTGTAAAAGCCGATGGAGCTATAGTTGGTGAACCTACCAAATTAGATATATGTATAGCCCATAGAGGACTCGAGTGGCTTGAATTTAATTTTGAAGGAAAAACTGTTCACGGTGGTGCTCAGTCTGAAGGAATAAATGCAATATTAAGAGCATCGAATTTTATTCAAAAAGCTGAAGAAAAAATAGTACCTAAATTATCCGAAAGAAAACATCCGGTAACAGGAACTTCAACTATGAACTACGGAACTATAAATGGAGGCACACAACCAAGTACTGTTGCAGGTAGCTGTAATATGAAAATCGATAGAAGATGGATACCTGGAGAAAAATACGAAGAAGTTCTTAATGAATATAAAGAAGTATTAGAAGAACTAAAAGAAGAAGACCCAAAATTCAAATGTGAAATGAAGGTAATGGATGTAAGTGTTATGAAAGAAGGATATGTTCACGAACCTATGGAAATAGATGCAGGCAATCCATTAGTAGAGACTTTAATAAAATCTTCAGAAGAAGCCTATGGTAGAACTCCAAAGAAAACCTACTTCCCGGCATGGAGTGATGGAGGTTTACTTCATACATATGCTAATATACCAACACTGGTATTTGCCCCGGGAGATTTAGAAACTGCTCACTCAAAAGATGAATTTATAGATAAAGAAGAACTTGTGCCGGCAGTAAAAATTTATGCATTGACAGCCTTTAATTTTTGTAGATAACAAATTTTCAACAATAGTTCAAAAATGGCTTAGAGGAGATGTTTTTGGAAAGAAAAGATTTCGACATAATAAAAAAAATAAAATAGGAGGTTAGTTATGTCAGAAAACACAGAACAAAATGTAGAAAAGAAGAAAAGACGAATACCACATGTTTATGTAATATTATTGGCAGTAGTAGCAATTTGTGCAATTTTAACTTATATAGTACCTGCTGGTCAGTATGGTATGATGGAAGCAGCAAGCGGAAGAGAGGTTGTAGATCCTAATTCCTTTGAATGGGTTGAAAATACTCCAGTGGGATTAATGGGTTATTTTAAAGCTGTACCGGACGGTTTAGTAGAAACAGCTTCTATAATATTCTTTATCTTTATAGTAGGTGGAGCTTTTGCAGTAGTTAATGCTACAGGAGCTATCGAAGCAGGTATTGGAGAAATTACAAGAAAAATGCAAGGTAAAGAAAGAGCGATAATTCCTGTAATAGTAATAGTATTTTCTTTAGGAGGAGCTGTATTTGGTATGGCTGAGGAAACTCTACCATTTATTCCAATAATGGTAACTCTTGCAATAGCATTGGGATTTGACTCTCTTACTGGTATAGGTATGGTATTAGCGGGAGCTGGTGCAGGATTTGCAGGAGCTTTCATGAATCCTTTTACTATTGGTGTTGCACAGGGAATTGCTGAATTACCCCTGTTTTCAGGTTTGGGTTTCAGATTTATAGGTTATGTAGTAATGGTATCTTTAGTAATCGCATTCCTTTTCAGATATGCTGGAAGAGTTAAAGCTAATCCAGAATTAAGTCTTATGTACGAATTTGATAAAACAAGAGAAGATAAATTAGATTTAAGTGAGATAGAAGAATTTACGCCACAGAAGAAGAGAGTTTTAATAGTAGTACTTTTAACTATAGCACTTTTAGTTTTTGGTGTTATACAATACGGCTGGTATATACAAGAATTAGCAGCTCTATTCTTAGGAATGGGTATTGTAACAGCTCTAGTTGGTGGACTTGGATTCAACGGTTTTGCTGAAGAACTTATTGAAGGTATGGCAAACATAGCTGGTGGAGCAATGGTTGTTGGTTTTGCAAGAGCTATTTTAGTTGTTTTAGAAGCGGGAAATATTCTTGATACAATACTTTATGTTTCTTCAAATTTCCTAACGACACTACCTTCATCTGTTTCAGCTATAGGGATGTATGTATTCCAATGTTTATTAAACTTTATCGTACCATCAGGAAGTGGACAGGCAGCGGTTTCAATGCCTATACTTGCACCTCTTTCAGATTTAGTTGGAGTTACAAGACAAACAGCGGTACTTGCATATCAGTATGGTGATGGAATATCAAACATTTTCACACCGACATCAGGATATTTTATGGCAGGACTAGCTCTTGCTAAAATACCTTGGGACAAGTGGGCTAAATGGTTTGCTCCATTACTCCTTGTAGAATATGCATTTGGTGCTATTTTCGTATTTATAGCTCATATGATTCAACTTGGACCATTCTAAAGACGACTTGAAATTAAAAACGGCGGATAACCGCCGTTTTTTTATGGAAAAAGATCCCTTTAGACTAAAATACATAAGCTATTGTCGGGAGGATATTTTTGTTTTACGTTTAATTAAATCACATTTTATTGTTTAACTATCGTTTAACCACTGCTCAACTATTGTTTAACTATCCTTTAACCATTGTTCAACTGGCAACTCCCGATGTTTAGTATTCTGCTCGTAAATATATCCGACATTAAGAAGTTTAGCTTCTTGAAAAGCTCCAGCTGTGAATGTAACACCTACTGGTTCACCTGTTGATCTAAAACCGGCAGGAACACAAAGTGCCGGATAACCTGCATAAGCATAAACTAAAGAAAAATTATTGCTTAAGGATAAAAGCACGTCGTATTTTTCTAATTTTTTATCTATTGCATTTCGAGTAATTTTTTTATCTCTATTTAAAATTTCTTTATATTCATCTTTTTTAATTTTTGTGAAAGCAGATTTTTGAATTAAGTCCTGGCCGTAAGGAGCTCTGTTTTTAATATCTTCGTTGTTAAATTCCCATATATCTACTAATTCTTTAGGTGTGTTTTCTAATTGTTTAACATCTTTTAAATATTTCTTCATGCTTTCTTTAAACTCATATTCCAGGATTGAACCCATATCTACCTCAAAAGCTTCACTATTTATAGTTGTAAATTCTACATTAAATCCCATTCCTTTTAGATTTTCAACAGCTTTATTAAGTATCTTTTCGTCTTCATCTCTCAAATCAGTTCCAATTTCGCCAAGATAATTTTTCTTCTTTTCTTTTAAAACTACACCTATTTTTAAATTCTTGCTGTTTAAGTCAAGTAATTTAGAAAATTCATTATCTTTAAAACTTTCATTGTCAGAAAGAAGATATGCTAATAAAGCTGAATCTTCTACAAATTTAGTCATAGGTCCAGCTGTATCAAAGGAAGGTGCTATTGGTATAATGCGATCGGATTCCCAAAGACCTACTGTTGGTTTAAGGCCAACTACATTATTTTGATTGGAAGGATAAACTATAGATCCGCAGGTTTCACTACCTAAGGTTGCAGCTGCAAGGTTTAATGCAGTTGATACAGCTGAACCGGAACTTGAGCCTCCAACATCGAATTTACCGTAAGGATTTTTAGTCTGTCCTCCTAAAGCCGAATATCCACATACTCCTTTAGAAGACATATAATAAGCCCATTCACTCATATTTGCTTTTCCTAATATTATACCATCTTTATCTTTGATTCTTTTAGCGATAGGAGAGTCTTCTAATACTTTACTGTTTTTCAAAATTACAGATCCCGCTGAATTATGCATTTTATCTTTTGTTCCTATATTATCTTTCAATATTATTGGTATACCTGAAATTAGTGACTTTAAATCATCTTTTTTTCTTTTTTTATCTATTTCCCGGGCAATATTTAAAGCTTCAGGGTTTAACTCTATTAGTGCATTATATTCAGAAGAGTATTTTTCTATCCTTTTTAAGTAAAAAAGAACCAGTTCTTCTACAGTAAATTTGTTTTTCGTCAGAGAGTTTTGTATTTCAGTAATTGATTTTTCTATTATGTACTCTTTAAGTTCTTCATATCTTTCTATTGTTAAACTTTCAAGATCTTCTTTAAAAGGTGAAAAATCTAAATTTTTTTTATATTTGGTTTTCGTTTCCATGTCATACTGTTTTACTACTTGATTATTAAAGATTTCCACGTCTTTTTTAGACAATGATATCATCTCCTTCAGTTTTTTTATATTATATCATATATTTTACTTTTTATAATTTAATGCTATAATTAAAAATGTACTTTGAAAAGGAGCTGTTATGAAATACATACTTGTAACCGGTGGGGCTGGATTTGTTGGGTCTAATTTTATTGAGTATATTTTTGAAAACTATGAAGATTACTATATATTAAATCTTGATAAATTAACCTATGCCGGGAGTTTAGACAACATAGAAAAAATTGAAGAATCAAAGTATTCTTTTTATCAAGGGGATATTAGAAATTTTCAAATTGTTGACAGAATATTTAAGAACCATCCTATAGATTATGTGGTAAATTTTGCTGCAGAATCCCACGTAGATAAAAGTTTGGAAAATCCTCAAAGGTTTTTAGAGACCAATGTGTTGGGAGTTCAAAATCTTTTAGATGTGACATTAAAATACTGGCAGAAAAATTTTGATAATAAAAAGTTTTTACAGATATCTACAGATGAAGTATATGGAGATAGATTTAGGAAGGATGTTGCCGATGAAAACACTTTGTTAAATCCAAGCAGTCCTTATTCGGCGTCAAAAGCCGCAGGTGAAATGATAGTGAAAGCCTATGGAAAAAGTTACGGATTGCCCTACAATATAGTTAGGTCTTCAAATAACTACGGTCCTAAGCAGCATGAAGAAAAACTGATACCTATGGCTATCAATAGATTAATAAAAAACCAAAAAATTCCTATTTACGGTGACGGCAGACAAAAAAGAGATTGGATATTTGTGATAGATAACTGTAAGGGTATTATTGAAGTTTTATTAAACGGACAAGATAAAGAAATATACAATCTAGGCACAGGTATATTAACAGAGAATATTAAGCTTATTGAAATCTTAATTGAAAAACTTAATGAGAAACTAAAAAATAACCAAATCAATTTTGATTCAATTAAATATGTTGAAGATAGATTTGGACATGATAGAGAATATAAGCTAAATTGTAGTAAAATAAAAGAACAGTTAGATTGGAAACAAACTGTTGATTTAGAAAAAGGAATTAAAAAAACCATAGATTGGTATTTAAAGAAAAATAAAATGGAGCCTAGCTAGGCTCCATTTTATTTTATATTCTTGCTCTCTCGTACTGCTTTGGCCAAGGCACATCAACATCTACTTGATGGCTTGAATTTAGAACGTAATATGGATTTCGTAAAAGTTTCCTTCCCATGTAGACCATGTCTCCACGTTTATTGTTGATGATTTCTTCAGCAAGACGCCAGTCGGTAACTAATCCTCCAGCTATTACTGGTAGTTTTGTTTTTTCCTTTATAATTCTTGCCGGTTCCAGCTGGTATCCTGGGTAAGCATTGATTTTAGTATAAATAACACCACCGGAACTTACATTTACAATATCTATTCCTCTATCCTTCACCATGTTAATAATTTCTGCTATATCTTCTGTTGTATTTCCTTTTTTTGAATATTCTAAAGAAGATACTCTTACAGTAATGGGTTTTTCTTTCGGCCACTCTTTTGTAACTTCTTCCAGCACTTCTTTTAGAAATCTACTTCTATTATGTAAAGAACCGCCGTATTCGTCCTGTCTTTGATTTGTCAGTGGCGAAATAAATTCATTTATAAGATATCCATGAGCACCGTGAATTTCTATTAAATCAAATCCTGCTTCTTCTGCTCGTTTTGCAGCTTCTCTAAATCTATCTTTAACTCTTTCAATATCATCTAATTCCATTTTTTTAGGAATTCGATAGTCATCATTAAATCTTATTGGACTAGGAGCATATATCTGATCCTTTAAAGATTCGCTTTTTCTACCGGCATGAGCCAGTTGTATACCTATTTTACCTCCGTTTTCATGGACACTATTTACGATTTTTTTCAGACCTTCTATATGTTCATCTGACCATATCCCAAGGTCATTAGCAGATATTCTTCCGGAAGGTTCAACTGCGGTAGCTTCAACCATTATTAAACCTACTCCGCCTACAGCTCTTGTAGTGTAGTGGGTTATATGCCAGGGAGTTACTAAGCCATCCTCTTCAGCTGTGTACATACACATAGGTGGCATTACAACTCTATTCTTTAGTTCTAAATTTTTAATCTTTATATTTTCAAATATTTTCAAAATGCTTCCTCCTTCGTATTATCATTATTTTAAACTTACCCATATTTACGGATTTTATACTTTAAGAAACATCCTTAAAATAACTCATAATATTAGTATGATGTATTTTATGGGAACTGTAATTGAAAAACTTAAAGGTTTTATCCAAGGTATATCCTCCTAAAAATGTGGTGATAATGGTACCTATTCCTACAGTACCACCTAAAAGCCAGCCGATTACAAATACAGTAGCTTCAATAGAAGTCCTAACTACTGTAACGCTTTTCCCTGTAAGTTTTACAAATCCAATCATAAGACCGTCTCTTGGTCCGGCTCCAGCGTTGCAGCTTAAATACATATATAATCCTATATTAAATATTAAAAGTGCGACAAAAATTAATAGTAAATTTACATAATAATTGTCAGATACATAATATAAATGGTATCTCTCTCCAACGTTTATAAAATAACCTATAAATATTGCATTTAGAATAGTGGCATATCCAGGATAAATTTTCATAAACATACTTGCAATAATAATAAGCACACTAATAATTTGTGAAACAGTACCAAAAGCTATACCAGTTTGTAAAGTTATACCATGATTTAATGTGCTCCAGGCATTCATTCCTAAGTCAATGCTTTTAATCCAGTTTATAGATAAACCTATTATAAAATATGCTAACATTTGCCGAGGTGTTTTTTTCAAATCTTTTATTAATAATTTTGTATTCATATCATCACTCCAAACAATATAGATTATAGCATATTTTTCAGAACAAGTCTTGTATATTTAAAATTTAACGAGACAGATAAAATAACGATTGAAAAAATTTGGACAGAAATCATTTAAAAAGTTAAATCTTCAATTTATAGTTAAATTAATAACGAATATATGGCTTGATAAATTTTGAATACATACGACAAACATTAATATTACAAGGGACACAAGAATTATTTGTAATCGTTCACAAAAAAGACTTGAAATATCCTGCCAATACCCCTATAATATAGTTAAATAATTAACGAATAAGGAGGATGCAAGATGAATTTTAATTTAACCGAAGAACAAAAATTACTTAAAAAATTATACAAAGAATTTACAGTAAATGAAGTTGAACCTATAGCAGGAGAAATAGACGAAGAAGAAAGGTTTCCTGTTGAAACTGTAGAAAAGATGAAAAATAACGGAATGTTGGGTATACCATTTCCTAAAAAATATGGCGGACAGGGTGGAGATAACCAAGCCTATATAATGCTGGTAGAAGAGCTATCTAAAGCTTGCGGAACTACAGGAGTTGTACTTTCAGCTCACACATCACTTTGCTGTGCTCCAATATACGAATTTGGAACTGAAGAACAAAAACAAAAATATTTAGTGCCTTTAGCAAAGGGAGAAAAACTTGGAGCCTTTGGTCTTACAGAACCAAATGCCGGTACCGATGCGGCAGGTCAGCAAACTAAGGCTGTTTTAGATGGAGATCACTATATATTAAACGGATCTAAAATATTCATAACCAATGCAGCAAATGCAGATGTATTTATAGTACTAGCCATGACGGATAAAAGCAAAGGAACCAGAGGAATATCAGCCTTTATAGTTGATAAAGAATATGAGGGTTTTACTATAGGGAAAAAAGAACTAAAAATGGGTATAAGAGGATCGGCAACTTGCGAGCTTATATTTGAAAATGTAAAAGTTCCTAAAGAAAACCTATTAGGAAAAGAAGGAAAAGGATTTTCAATTGCAATGAAAACTTTAGACGGAGGAAGAATTGGTATAGCTGCACAGGCTCTGGGAATAGCTCAGGGAGCAATAGATGAAGCAGTAAAATATGTAAAAGAAAGAAAGCAGTTTGGAAGACCTATATCAAAATTTCAAAATACTCAATTCCAATTAGCTGATATGCAAACTAAAGTAGATGCAGCAAGGTTATTAGTATATAGAGCAGCATTTAATAAAGATAATAAAATTTCTTACAGTAATGAAGCAGCAATGGCGAAATTATTTGCTTCAGAAACAGCAATGGAAGTTACAAATAAATCCGTACAGCTTCACGGCGGATACGGATATACAAGAGAGTATCCAGTGGAAAGAATGATGAGAGATGCTAAAATAACAGAAATATATGAAGGAACATCCGAAGTTATGAAAATGGTTGTTTCTGCAAATATGCTTTAGGAGGAGAAAATGAAAATAATAGTTTGTATTAAGCAAGTTCCGGATACTACTGAAGTTAGGTTAAATCCGGAAACAGGAACTTTAATAAGAGAAGGAGTACCAAGTATAATTAATCCCGATGATAAATGTGGTTTAGAAGCTGCTTTAGTATTAAAAGATAAATACGAAGCTCATGTAACAGTTTTAACGATGGGACCACCTCAGGCAGACTTTGCTTTAAAAGAAGCTTTAGCCATGGGAGCAGACGAAGCTATTTTAATGACGGATAGAGCCTTTGCAGGGGCAGATACATGGGCTACGTCATTAACTCTGGCAAAAGCTCTAGAAAAGATGGATTACGACCTTATAATAGCAGGTAGACAGGCAATCGACGGCGATACTGCGCAGGTTGGTCCTGAACTAGCAGAACATTTGAAAATTCCCCATGTTAGTTATGTTGAAGCTTTAGAAAAAGATGAAAATAGTCTAATATTAAAAAGAAGATTTGAAGATGGATATCACAAGGTTAAAGTTCAGATGCCTTGTCTTATTACAACTCTTAGTGAAATGAATAAACCAAGATATATGAAAGTTGGATTAATATTTGATGCTCATAGAGAAAAAGAGATTAAAAAATTATCCTTTGATGATTTAGATATACAAAAAGAAGAAATAGGACTGAAAGGCTCTCCAACAAAGGTTAAAAAATCCTTTACTAAAGGGGCTAAGACGGCAGGTAAATTGTACAAAGATTTAGATGAAAATGAAGCTGCCAAGCTAATAGTTGAGAAATTAAAAGAAAAGTTTATTATATAAAGGAGGGAATCTGATGAATAAGAAAGATTACAGAGGAGTATATGTATTTGTTGAGCAGAAAAATAGAGAAATACAAAACGTATCTCTTGAGTTGATAGGTGAAGGTAAAAAATTAGCTCAAGAGTTAAATCAAAAAGTAACGGCAGTCCTATTAGGAAAAGACGTAAAAGAAGTAGAAAAACTTGGTTACTACGGAGCAGATAATATAATATATGTAGAAAATCAAAATTTAGATATATATATGACAGAGCCTTATACAAAAGCACTTAAGGAAGTAATAGAAGATAAAAAACCGGAAATAGTACTATTTGGAGCAACGGCTATAGGGAGAGATGTAGCACCAAGACTTGCTGGAAGAATACACACAGGACTCACCGCTGATTGTACAAAATTGGAGATAAATGAAGAAAACAATGATTTAATGATGACAAGACCTGCTTTCGGTGGTAATATAATGGCTACTATTGAGTGTCCGGACCATAGACCTCAAATGGCTACCGTAAGACCTGGTGTAATGCAAAAGGAAGAAAAAGATATATCTAGAAAAATTGAAATAGAAAAATTTGATGTTTTAATAGAAGAATGTGATAAAACCTACGAAATTCTAGAAATAGTTGAAGAAAAAACAAACAAAATTGATATACAAGAAGCAAATATTCTAGTATCGGGAGGAAGAGGTGTAGGAAATCCAGATGATTTTAGCATTCTTGAAGAAACTGCTGAAATTTTAGGAGGAGTAGTATCATCCTCTAGAGCAGCCGTAGATTCCGACTGGATGCCTAAGGAAGTTCAGGTTGGTCAGACGGGAAAAACTGTACGACCGGATTTATATATTGCCTGTGGTATTTCAGGAGCTATTCAGCATCTGGCAGGAATGGAAGAGTCGGAATTTATAATCGCAATTAATAAAGATGAAACTGCACCTATATTTGAAGCTTCAGATTTAGGAATAGTAGGAGATTTAAAAAAAGTACTGCCAGCTTTAAATGCAGAGCTTAAAAAATTAAAAATAGAAAAAGAATCTTTATAAAATTTAATAAGCCAACCATAATCATTTTTAAAAGGAGCTCCTTATAAAAAGGGAGTTCTTTTTGTGTTCATATTTCCTACATAATTCAGATATATACTAAGATTATAGAAAAGGAGGAATTGAAATGTTTTTAGTTGTAATAGCAGTTTTAGTGCTAATCTACTTCGTCTATAAAGAAGACGGAGAGAACATTTTTAATAAATCAAACAAAGCTTTAGACCGTCTAAATGATAGATACATCAAGGGTGAAATAACAGAAGAAGAATATATAAAAATGAAAGAAAATCTTAAGAAATAAAGGAGAGATAAATTATGTTTATGCATGGAGGAAGATTTTTCGGAAATTCATATCACATGTTTAATCCTTGGTTTTTCTACGGAGGAAAAATACTAGGATTACTGGCATTGGTAGTGATAGGATTTTTGATATACAAATTTGTAAAAAAGAACAACTCAAAAGATAAGGACCTTCAAGAAGTATTGAAAATGAAGTACATAGAAGGCGAAATTACTGAAGAAGAATATTTGAAAAAAATTGAGATATTGAAAAAATAGGACTGAAAGTGTCCTATTTTTTTCTATTTAGTATGATATAATAAAATAAATTAGCTAAAAGAGGTAGTTATGGAATATAAAATACTTTTAGTAGAAGACGAAAAAGATATAAGAGAAGTAGTAAAAAAGTATCTGGAAAAAGAAGGATACTTAGTTTATGCTGGAGAAAATGGTGTTGAAGGATTGGAAATGTTTAATAACTTTAATCCTGACTTAGCAGTTCTAGATATTATGATGCCGGGTATAGACGGGATACAGGTTATGAAGGAAATACGAAAGGTTTCTAATATACCGGTTTTGTTTTTAACAGCAAAACACAAGGAAGAAGATAGATTAAAAGGATTCGATTTAGGTGCTGATGATTATGTAGTAAAGCCTTTTAGCCCGAAAGAGCTGGTTAGAAGAATTAATGCTATTATAAAAAGAGTATATTCTAATGAAAAAATTTCTAACTATATAGTATATAAAGATTTAAAATTAGATCTAGATAAACAGACTTTATACAAGAACAATGAGAATCTAGAAATTACATCCAAGGAATTTGAAATTTTAAAGGCTTTTTTCTCAAATATAGGAATAATTTTAAAAAGAGAGCAGATAATAGAAAAAGCTTTTGGCTATGACTATGAAGGTTTTGATAGGACAATAGATACACATATAAAAAAAATTAGACAAAAAATAGAAAAAGATTCAAAAAATCCTGAATATATCAAGACAAAATACGGAGCTGGATATATCTTTGGAGGTGACGAGTAATGACTATAAAAAAACATTTGCTAATAATAATAGGTATTGTTATTTTTGTCATTATTTCAGTTAATTCCCTTATATCCACAACCTTTATTGATAGATTATTTGGAGGTTATTTAGAGGATTCCTACAATCAAAAAATTGAAGAAATTTCCGACTATGCTAAAAATTTTCTTGAAGATGAAAATTCTAATAAAAGTGAAATATATAATATAGATAACTTTGTTGGTGAACCCATTAGTCAAATTATAATTTTAGATGAAAATGAAAATGTAGTATTTGAATCAAGAAAAAACATGATGACAATGCATGGAAATATGATGAACATGATGCAGGGTACGGAAAGAGATGTATTTGAAATAAAGGAAGATGATGAGCTACTAGGATATTTATTTATATATAGAATTGGGGATATTACAAGTACAGAAACCGTGAATATGTTCACAAAAGCATTAACTAGAGGAACATTTATATCCGGTATAATTGCTGTAATAATTGGATTTTTCATAACTAACTTCTCCAGTAAATTACTATCTAAAGATTTGAAAAAAACTTCTGAATACGCATCAAATTTACTGAATAATGAGAGTGATATAATTGAAGATTCAAAAATAAAAGAAATAAAAGAAATACAAAATTCACTGTATAACCTTTCCGTAAAATTAAAACTTAAAAACAGAATAAGAAAGGAAAAAGCAGACCAATTAGCCCACGAAGCAAGAACTCCAATTACTATTTTAAGAACTAACATAGAAGGGGTAATTGATGGAATTGTTGATATAGATGAAGAAAGATTGCAAACTTGTAGAAAAGAACTTGAGAATTTAACCCAAATAGTGGAAAACATTGATAATATTCTTGAAGAGGAAGAGAAAAAAAGCAATCTTGAAGACTTTAACCTATCTAAAGAAATTCAAAAGATAATTAAAGGAATGGAACTGCAGTTTAAAAAGAAAGATATAAAAGTAAATAAAAACATTGACGATGATATAAAAGTTGTTTCTGATAAAGGTATTTTGACACAAAGCATATACAATCTTTTATCAAATTCATATAAATTTACTGAAAGAGGTGGAGAAATTAAAGTAAGTTTAAAAAAAGAAGATAAAACTACGATAACTATTGAGGATAGTGGAGTTGGTATCTCTGAGAAGGATAAAGAAAGAATATTTGAACCTTATTTCAGAGGAGAAAATAGTAAATCAGTAGATGGAGAAGGATTAGGGTTATATATAACCAAAAGCAACCTATTAAAAATAAAGGGTAGTATTACTGTTTCGGATAGTAAGTTAGGAGGAGCTGAGGTTACTATTAAAATATAATTATTATTTCTGTTATAATGGGTATATAATGTAACAGAAATAATAATTTTAAATTCATTTAGATTTTAATAGAAAAGAGGTATATTATGAAAAACATGCTTAAAAAGATTAATACATTTTTTGCTCTATTAGGGATAGCATTCTCAGCTTTTTTAATAGTTAGAAACTTAATACAACCTGGATACTGTCCAGACTTCTTTGGAATTCCTGCTTGTTATCTTGTGCTTTTAGCTTTTTTACTGGTATTTTTATCAACAAGAATGCAAAAAGGGGCAGCTATTATATTTATTCCTGGAGGAATAATAGGATTTGGTTTAGGAATATTCTTTTCTGTAAAAGAACTGTTTAATGTAGGAACATGTCCGAGAATCTTTAATATTGCTTTATGCTACGTTTCACTGATAGTTTTTGCAATTATGATTATATTATTTTTACTATACAGCAGGAAGAAGCAGCCAAAGACTCCTAAAGAAAAGAAAGGCGAAAAAATAAAAAAAGAAATAGA
>JAWSUU010000056.1:0-13466 GCA_033549325.1 Bacillota bacterium
AAGTAGTTTAGTGACTGGTAATCTTAATCTAAACATTACTATTACTGGATACTTATACATAATTATTTTAGCATTTTTATCCTTGGCGGGAATGATAGGTTTTAAAAAAGGATTAGAACTTATAAATACAGTAACAGCTGCAATTCTAAGCACTTTTGAGCCTGTGACTTCTTTGATAGTTGGAGTACTACTATTAGAAGAAATACTCTTAGTTCACCAAATAATTGGTAGTTTGCTAATTATTTTTGCAGTTGTCTTTGTTGCTTTAATAGAAAAGAAAGAAAAAACTATGGTGAAATCAGAAGTAGATGGAAAGGTAAAGTAGAAAATACTTTATATAGTAATGTTATTAATGTATAATATGATATAATAATTTAGGTAGATGATGAGATATGTTAAGTTATATAGTTTTAGGTATATATGTTTTTATTGTTTCGGCATTCATGCTTGTTTTATGGGTGGAAACAATTCATACAAATAAAGAAGTGGTAAAAAAAAGAAATCAAAAAGTAAAACAGAAGAAAAAAATGTACGATTCAAAGAAAGATGACTATTTTGACAGATATAAATAGGAGGCAGAATTTTGGATAGAGAAAAGGCTGTTGTTCAGATCTTAAGGAAAAGAAGAAAATCTCTTGCATTTATGATTATCTCGGGAATTGTTTTGATAATTATTTTAAATGTTCTTATTACTCTTACTAATAATCTTAATGATATGAAAAATTTAGTTTCTGTTATGCTATTAGTTGTATTTGGAATTATTATTTATCTTATTATAGAAAGAATAATTTCAGTATACATATATTTGCTTACAGAAGATTACTTAGGATTTGGTAAAAAAATAGGAAAAAGAGAGCATATAATATTAGAAATACCTATAAAAGACATAGTAAGGTATGAAAGCGCATCAGAACTTGAAGTAGATACTGAACTTTCAAATACATACTATTTCATATATGGAGAGCCTAGAGAAACTACCAAATTCGGAGAATATTATAAAGAAGATAAAAAATACAGATTTATATTTAATCCAAATGAAAGAATTAATAGAATTTTAGAAAGAAAACTATCTTCTTAAGGAGGATAATTTGAAATTTTATAAAGAATTATTAAAAGCAACTGATAAAGATAAATATAGATACCATATGCCAGGCCATAAAGGAAAAAAAGAAATTTTTGGTGATTTAGGTGAGAATTTAATTAGTATAGATTTTACTGAAGTAGAAGGTACAGATAATCTGCATAATCCAAAGACTATTATTAAAGACCTACAAAATAGACTTAGTAGAATTTACGATACAAAAAAAAGCTATATTTTAATAAATGGTTCTACAGTAGGATTACAATCGGCTATACTTTCCCAAACCTCACCTAAGGACAAGGTTTTGATACAAAGAGATTGTCATAAGGCAGTTTATAATTCTATGATATTAGGAGATCTAAATCCGGAATATATTTGGACGGATTTTAATAAAGAATTATATATAAAAGAACCAATTGATATAGAAAAATTTAAAAAAACAATAAAAAGCTGTGAAGCAAAAGTGGTAGTAGTAACTTATCCTACATATTACGGTATATGTAGTAATATAGAGAAAATAGCAGAAATAACTCACGAAAACAATGCAATTTTGATAGTAGATGAAGCACATGGAGCTCATTTAAAATTTTCAAATCAGCTTCCACCGGCAGCAGAAGAATTAGGAGCTGACATAGTAGTTCAAAGCTTGCACAAGACACTTCCTGCATTTACACAAACTTCAGCATTACATGTATGTAGTGACAGAGTGGATATAGTTAGACTTGAAAGTTTTTTAAAGATGCTTCAAAGTTCAAGTCCAAGTTATGTATTGATGGCTTCAATAGATAAAGCTATGGACTATATGCAAGAAAAAGGCATCGCACACATTGAGGCTATAGTAAAAGAAATAAGAACCCTTAAAAACAAGACTGAAAATCTATTTATTAAAAAAGAAGATATTGAGGAAATCCTTAAATGTAATTATGACGAAACTAAACTTTTAATTAGCTTATATAAAAAAGGAATAACAGGAGCAGAAGTAGAAAAAAGACTTAGAGATCCCTACGGCATATTTACTGAACTTTGGGATATAGTCTATGATTTGGCATATATTAGTCCTGCGGATAGTATAGAAGATATACGATATCTCTTTGATTCCGTAGAAGAGATATATAAAGATATAGAAATCAAAGATATTTCTGAAATAGAATTTGAAATTTTTAAACCAGAGAAAAAAGTTTCATTAAAAGATGCATTTTATTTAGATAAAAGAAAAATTGATATAGAAGAGTCGGTTAATAAAATTTGTGGTGATTTTATAATTCCATATCCACCAGGGATACCTATAATATGTCCTGGTGAACTTATTGAAAATAAACATGTAAAATATTTTGAAAAGTTAATAACAGAAAACATTGAGATATTAGGTATAGATGAAAATCAAATATCTATACTTAAGTGAAAGGATGACTAGTTTGAAAAGAGGATTATTTATAGTTTTGGAAGGACCTGATGGTTCCGGGAAGAGTAGCTTGGCTCATTTAATGGCAGAATATCTTCAAGAAAAAGGACATAAAATAGAATTTTCTAGAGAACCAGGCGGGACCAAAATAGGTGAGAAAATTAGAGATATAATTTTAGATGTTGGAAATGAAGAAATGGGGAATGAGGCAGAAGCACTTCTTTATGCTGCATCGAGAGCACAACACGTTACAGAAAAAATAAGACCTACAATAGAATCAGGAAAAGATTTAATATGTGAAAGGTTTTACTACAGTAGTTTAGTTTATCAAGGAATAGGAAGAAAACTGGGAGTTGATGTAGTAAAGCATTTTAATGAGTTTGCTATACAGGGAGTTTATCCAGATTTAGTGATTTTTTTAGATATCGATCCTGAAAAAGCTCTTTTAAGAAAAGAAGATTCAGGAGAACTTGATAGATTGGAAATAGAAGATGTAAAGTTTCACCAAGAGGTATATAAAGGATATAAAGAGATTATAGAAATACTTCCAGAAATTTCAGTAGTAAATGCAGATAGAAAAAAAGAAGATATATATGACGATGTTAAGGTATTGATAAATAATATTTTAGAAAGGTAGAGGATTATGAAATTAATAATTGCCGTAATACAAGATGAAGATGCACACAAACTTGTAAAAAAACTAAGACAAAACAACTATATGCTTACAAAATTAGCATCTACTGGAGGATTTTTGAGTTCGGGGAATACAACACTTTTAATAGGTGTGGATCAGAGTAAAGTAGATGATGTTTTAGATATAATTAAAGATGTATGTAAAACAAGAGAAAAGGTTACAACAGCAGCTGTTCCTAATGCTTATACCAGTTCCAGTGGATTTGTATCTAGAACTATTAATGTTAAAATAGGAGGAGCTACGGTATTTATTGTTGAGGTAGATGACTTTATAAAATTATAGTAGGAGATTTTTATGCAGTTTGATGGTATTGTAGGACAGGATAGAGTTAAGGCTTATTTGACTAATTCGGTAAAAAAAGATAATCTTACACATGGGTATATTTTCGAAGGACCAAAAAACATTGGCAAGTTGGAGATGGCAAAGGTATTTGCTCAACTAATACTATGCCAAAATTCAAGAGAAAAACCTTGTGAAAAATGTTCTTCATGTATTAAAGCAAATGCATATAGCCATCCAGACATACATATTATTAAATTGGATGAAAATAGCATAAAAAGAAAAGATATTGATGAACTTCAGAGCAGTATATATATGAAACCCTACGAGTCAAAAAAGAAAGTATATATAATTGATGATAGTCATAAAATGACTGTACAGGCGACAAATACTTTTTTAAAAACATTAGAAGAACCACCGGAAGACACTATAATTATTATGATTGCTATCAACAAAGATTTGCTGCTGGATACCATAGTTTCTAGATGTCAACTTATTAATTTTGACATGCTTGGTCATAAGGAAGTAGAAAAAATACTAGTAGAAGAATATGGTATAGATAGGGAAAAATCAAAATTATTAGCAGGATACTCAAAAGGAAACGTTTATAAAGCTTTAAAAATTTCAGATGGGAAAGACAAAACTTTAGAATATAGAGATGAAATTGTTGAGATAGTAGATAAAATATTAGAAAATGGAAAGAGAGCAGTATTTGATTACGAAAAATATTTTAACAGCGGTAAAGATAACATAGATGAAATTTTGGATATATTCATGATATGGTTTAGAGATATTTTATTTGTAAAAGAAAATATTACTGATATGATAATAAACAAAGATAAACTAGAAATTTTAAAAAAACAAAGTAAGGGAAAAAATTCAATTAGATTAGCAGAAATTTATGATATAATACAAAACACATATGACGATTTTAATAAAAATGTAAACTATAACCTAATTATTGATAACATGCTTTTGAAAATACAGGAGGTTTAATAATAGATGATAAAAGTAGTAGGAGTAAGATTTAAGGATGCGGGGAAAATATACTATTTTGATCCCGATGGAAAACTTATAAAAGAAGAAGACAATGTGATTGTTGAAACAGCAAGAGGAATAGAATTTGGACAGGTGGTCGTAGGGCCTAAACTAGTATCAGATGATGAAGTATATCAACCTCTTAAAAAGGTTTTAAGAATAGCTACCGAAGACGATGTTGATAAAAATAGAGAAAATAAAAGAAAAGAAAATGAAGCTTTTGGAATTTGTTTAGAAAAAATAGAAAAACATGAACTGGATATGAAACTTGTAGATGTAGAATATACCTTTGATAATAATAAAATAATTTTTTATTTTACAGCAGATGGAAGAATAGACTTTAGAGAATTAGTTAAAGATTTAGCTGGAATATTCAGAACAAGAATAGAATTAAGACAGATTGGAGTTAGAGACGAAGCAAAGATGATTGGCGGTCTTGGTCCTTGTGGAAGAACACTTTGCTGTTCCACATGGTTGGGAGATTTTAAACCGGTTTCAATAAAAAATGCTAAAGAACAAAATTTATCTTTAAATCCTGCAAAAATCTCAGGTATATGTGGAAGATTAATGTGTTGCTTAAATTATGAAAATGATACATACGAAAAGAACAATGAAGTTCTTCCAGATTTAGGAGACAATGTAAAGACAAAAGACGGAATAGGTGTAGTTATAGCAGTAAATACACTTATGTGTAGAGTGAAAGTAAAATTTAAATCAGAAAAAGATAATCTTGATGAAGTTAAGATATTTGAAGCTGACGAGATAAAAGTTGTATAAAAAGTTCTTTAATAATATAATAAAAAATGTTAGAATGTTTATTGTGAAATACTATACAAGGAGGTGTAATAGATGGCATACGTAATTAATGATTCGTGTATTAGCTGTGGAGCTTGCGAACCTGAGTGTCCTGTTGACGCTATAAGCCCAGGTGAAGATATTTATGTAATTGATGAAGATGCTTGTATAGATTGTGGAGCATGTGCAAGTGTTTGTCCTGTTGAAGCACCTGTTCAAAAATAATTTAAGAGTTAAAAAAAGTTCTCCAAAGAGAACTTTTTTTTATACAGTTTTTAGAATGAAAGGACTATTCCACCATCACTGGCATATACAGTACTAATACCTCTAGTTTCAAATATTTTAATATCTTTAAAGCTGTATTTCTTTTCAATATCTTCCTTTAACATATCTGCTTTTTCTTCTGCATTGCAGTGGGATATAGCTAGAACTGTATCTTGATAATCAACGTCATAGTCTCCTATAATATCCACGAGTTTTTTAAGAGCTTTCTTCTTGCCTCTCACCTTTTTTATTACTTGGATAGAACCTTCCTCGGTTGAACCCATAATAGGAGCTATATTAAGTATATTTAGCAGTCCTGCTTTAATATTACTCAACCTTCCGGTCTTTTTTAAAACTTCATAAGATTCAAGGACAAATAATGTTTGCATTTTTTCTATATAGTCGTTAGTTTTCTTAATTATTTCTTCTCTATCAAGATCATTATCTATTAGTTCTTTAATTTTAAGTGCTACTAATGTTTCTCCAGAGCTTGCACTTTTTGTATTAAAAACATGGGTGAATTTGTCAGAACCCTTTTCCATAAGTAAATTTGATGCTAATACTGCACTATTGTATGATCCGCTTAACTTTGCAGATAAAGTGACTACAAAACTTTCCTTATATTCTTTCATTTTTACTAAATATTTTTCAGGAGAAGGGCATGCTGTCTTTATGCTATCCTTAGCATCAGCAAGTTTTTTTAATAAAAATCCTTGGTCTAAATCATCATCGATTATTTCTTCGTCATCTATAAGAATAGATAAAGGTACTGTATCAAAGTAATTTTTTATTTCATCATTGGTATCAACACAACTATCAACTATAACTTTTCTTTCCATACAAATCGTCCTTTCCTAATTTATTAGTATAATTATATCAGTTTCTATTAAAATATCAATATTAATATTCACTATTGATTTTCTATGGATGTTGACATATTTGTTATTTTTTGATAATTTATATAAAATTAGATTAATACAATAATGGTTTATGAGTTAGAATAAATGAAAGGAGAATTTGTATATGGAAAAATTTATTGGAGAGGGTTTAACATTTGATGATGTGCTTTTACTTCCTGCAAAATCAGATGTTCTACCTAAAGATGTTGACATTACAACAAATTTGACTAAGAAAATCAAACTAAATACACCCTTAATGAGTGCAAGCATGGATACGGTAACTGAGGCAAGACTAGCTGTCGCAATGGCTAGAGAAGGTGGGATTGGAATAATTCACAAAAATATGTCTATTGAGGAACAGGCTTTAGAGGTAGATAAGGTGAAAAGGTCTGAACACGGAGTTATAACGGATCCATTTTTTTTATCACCGGATCATTTGGTAGAAGATGCACTGGAGCTTATGAGCAGATACAGAATTTCAGGAGTACCTATAGTAGATGAAGATAGAAAATTGATCGGAATTATTACTAATAGGGATGTGCGGTTTGAAACAGATTTAAAAAAGAAGATAAATGATGCTATGACTAAAGAAAGTTTGATTACTGCTCAGGAAGATATAAGCATGGAGGATGCACTTTCAATAATGAAAAAACACAAGATAGAGAAGCTTCCTTTAGTTTATGAGGATGATACTTTAGCTGGATTAATAACCATCAAGGATATTGAAAAATCTATTAAATACCCGGATGCTGCAAAAGATCCTAAATCAAGACTTTTAGTAGGAGCTGCAGTTGGAGTAACAAATGATATAATGGAAAGAGTAGATGCACTAATGAAGGTTAAGACGGATGTAATAGTTGTAGATACAGCCCACGGTCATTCTCAAGGTGTATTTGATGCAGTTAAAAATATAAAAGAGAAATATCCTGAAGCTCAGGTTATAGCTGGAAATGTTGCTACACCTGAAGGAGTAAGATTTTTAGCTGAAGCAGGAGCAGATTGCGTAAAGGTAGGCATTGGACCGGGTTCTATTTGCACTACAAGAGTTATTGCGGGAGTAGGAGTACCTCAATTAAGTGCTATATACAACTGTGCAGAAGAAGCAGATAAATATGACATACCAATTATAGCTGATGGAGGTATTAAGTTTTCAGGAGACATTCCAAAGGCCATAGCTGCTGGAGCTAGTGTTGTAATGATAGGTTCACTATTTGCAGGCACAGAAGAAAGCCCTGGAGAAACAGTTTTATATCAGGGAAGAAGATACAAAGTTTACAGAGGTATGGGCTCTGAAGGAGCCATGAATCAGGGAAGTAAGGACAGATACTTCCAAGAAGATGCTAAGAAATTCGTACCTGAAGGTGTCGAAGGTAGAGTACCATATAAAGGGCCTCTATCAGAGGTTGTATATCAGATGGTTGGAGGACTTAGAGCAGGAATGGGTTATTGCGGGGCTAAAGATTTAAAAAGCTTAGTCAACTACGCTCAGTTCATAAAAATAACAGGAGCTGGATTAAAAGAAAGTCATCCACATGATATTCAAATAACTAAAGAATCATCAAATTATAGCGTAAGTGGATGACAGACAAACAAGGAGAATAATAAAATGATATTAATTTTAGATTTTGGTGCTCAGTACAGTCAATTAATTGCTAGAAGAGTTAGAGAGGCAAATGTTTACTGTGAGATACTACCATATAATGTAAGTATAGATAAAATTAAAGAAAAAAATCCTGAAGGTTTAATATTATCAGGAGGTCCAGCTAGTGTTTACGGAGAAAATTCGCCAAAAGCAGATGAAAAAATTTTTGATTTAAATATACCTATATTAGGAATATGCTATGGTGGACAGTTTATAGCTCAAACTTTTAAAGGGAGAGTAAGCAGGGCCGATACTAGAGAGTACGGAAGAGTCAAATTGGATATTCTAGACAAATATGGGCTGTTTAAAAATATAAATGAAGAAATGAAGTGCTGGATGAGCCATACGGATTTCATAGAAGAACCACCATTAGGATTTGAGATTACTGCTAAATCTGATACTTGTCCTGCTGCAGCTATGAAAAATGATGATAAGAAGATATATGCAGTTCAATTTCACCCTGAAGTACAGCATACTGATTTTGGTAGAGAAATAATAGAAAACTTCTTATTTGAAATTTGCAGAGTAGAGAAAAATTGGACTATGGGAAGTTTCGCTAAGGAAACTATTGAAGATATAAAAGAAAAAGTTGGAGATAAAAAAGCCCTCTGTGCACTATCGGGAGGAGTAGATTCTTCCGTTGCGGCAGTCTTAGTACACGAAGCAATAGGTAAGAATCTTATATGTGTATTTGTTGACCACGGTCTTTTAAGAAAAAATGAAGGAGATCAGGTAGAAAAAGTTTTTAAAGAAAAATTTAATATGAATCTCATTAGGGTAAATGCACAGGAAAGATTTTTAGGAAAACTAAAAGGTATATCAGACCCTGAGAAGAAAAGAAAAATAATTGGTGAAGAATTTATAAGAGTTTTTGAAGAAGAAAAGAGAAAGCTTAAAAATGAATTCGGTCACATAGATTATTTAATTCAGGGAACAATTTATCCAGACGTAATAGAAAGCGGCACAGACACAGCTGCAGTAATTAAGAGTCATCATAATGTTGGTGGCTTACCGGAAGATGTAGATTTTGAACTAATAGAACCATTAGATCAATTATTCAAAGACGAAGTAAGAAAAGTAGGTAGAGAACTTGGAATACCTGCAGAAATAGTAGAAAGACAACCATTTCCAGGACCAGGTCTAGGTATAAGAGTACTTGGAGATATTACTGAAGAAAAACTTCATATAGTAAGAGAAGCAGATTTCATATTTAGAGATGAGATTAAAAAAGCCGGTCTTAAAAGTCAAATATGGCAGTATTTTGCAGCACTCCCAAATATAAAAAGTGTTGGAGTTATGGGAGATAAAAGAACTTACACTCACACTGTAGTGCTAAGAGCTGTAACAAGTACAGATGGAATGACCTCGGACTGGGCTAGAATACCTCATGAAGTGCTGGAAAAAATATCCAACAGGATTGTAAACGAAGTAGATGATGTAAATAGAGTTATGTACGATATTACAAGTAAGCCTCCGGCAACGATAGAGCTGGAGTAGTCACCGGTGAATCAAGCCCAAAGGGCGAAGGTGAATAATTAATTTAATTATGATAATTGAGTTATTATTAGAATAGGAGAATGAAAAATCATGTATAAAGTAGGAGTATTTCCTGGCAAATTCATGCCTCCTCATAGAGGTCATTTAAATTCAATAATTAATTCAGCAACAAAGTCTAAAGTATTATATGTTGTTGTATCTGATCATCCAAAGATGACTAAGAGATTGTGCGATAAAGATGGATTAAAGATTATGGATTTAAAGACAAGAGCAAAATGGCTATCTATAGAACTTCAGGGATTTGATCATATCAAAGTACTAATGCTTGATGAAACTGGGATAGAGGAATATCCATACGATTGGACAAAATGGTCTAATAGATTGAAGAAACTTATACCAGAAGAATTCGATGTTATATTTGGAGGAGAGATAGATTACAAAGAACAATATAGCAAGAACTTTCCCAATGCAAAATATGAAATTTTTAACTATAATATAAAGAAATACCCAATAAGTGCTTCAGAAATAAGAAAAGCACCTTATAAGAATTGGGACTACATACTTGGTAGTGCAAGACCTTTCTTTACTAAAAAGATACTGATAAGTGGTACGGAGAGTTGTATGAAGACTACTATAAGTAAATATTTAGCTAAGATATATCATACATCTTGGACAGAAGAAGAAGGACGTTACTATAGCGATAAATACTTAGGTGGAAACGAAGATGTATATACAGTAGAAGATTTTGAAAAGATTGCTTATTTACAGAGGGAATTAGAATACCATGCATTAAAAACAGCTAATAAAGTAACTTTCTTTGATACTGGTGCATTAATAACTCAATTTTATTTAGGTATGTTTCTTAATACTAAGAGTGACTTAATAGATAAATTTATTGATCCGAATAGGTATGATTTAGTCTTGCTATTTAAACCTGATGTGGAATGGGTTGATGATGGATTCAGACGGAGTTCAGGTATTAAAGTAAGAGAAAATCTACATACAAAACTAAAAAATATGTATATTGAATACGGATATGGAGATAAAATAATAGAAATAAGTGGTAACTATAATGAGAGATTGAACCAAGCTACTACCATAATAGATAACTTATTATTGAATGGTAATAAAGAATATTAAATTTAATCCACTCTAAATCCTAAGAGTGGATTAAATTTTGATTTATTGTTTTACGTATTTCTCTATATAATCCTCATAATTTATTGATTCATCTCTATAGCTCCCATCATCAAATATTTCTATAATACGATTAGCTACAGAAGAGACAAACTGGTGGTCAAGGGATGTAAATAAAATATTAGACTTAAAAGAAATTAAACCATTATTTACGGCTTCTATTGATTCCAAATCAAGGTGGTTGGTAGGTTGATCAAGAATTAAAACGTTTGATGGTTCAACCATCATCTTAGAGAACATCATCCTAACCTTTTCTCCACCAGATAAGACATTAGACATTTTTGTTGCTTCATCTCCAGAGAAAAGCATCTTTCCTAAAAATCCCCTGATAAAAATTTCCGACTGCTCCTTAGAGTATTGTCTAAGCCAGTCCACTAAATTATAGGTGATATCGTCAAAATATTCAGAATTATCCTTTGGAAAATATTCCGTGGTAATTGTCTGACCCCATTTGAATTCACCTTTATAATCATCAGACTTTTTATTTATAATATTAAAGAACCTGGTAATGGCAATTTCATTTCCAATAAATCCAATTTTATCCTCTTTGTTCACCCTAAAAGTAAGATCATTTATAAGTTTTTTACCGTTTTCTTCTACCGTCAGATTTTCAACAGATAGAATTTCATTTCCAACTTCTCGAGATAGGGTAAACCCTACAAAAGGATACCTCCTACTTGAAGGCTTAATATCATCTAAAGTGATTTTCTCTAAAAGTTTTTTCCTAGAAGTCGCTTGCTTAGACTTAGATGCATTTGCAGAAAAGCGATCAACAAAGGCCTGTAATTCTTTGATTTTCTCTTCTTTTTTCTTGTTCTGATCCTTTAGCATTCTCGAAGCCAATTGAGAAGATTCATACCAGAAATCATAGTTTCCAGTAAACACATTAATTGTTTCATAATTAATATCTACCATATGAGTACAAACTTCATTCAGAAAATATCGATCATGGGACACAATCAAAACTACACCATCAAAGTTTGCAAGAAAATCCTCTAACCACAAGACAGCTTTTAAATCCAGTCCATTGGTAGGCTCATCCAATAATAAAACGTCTGGATGTCCAAATAAAGCTTGTGCCAACAAAACCTTTACTTTATCAGACTCTTTCAAGTCTCTCATATACTCTGTATGCAAGTCAATAGGAATGCCAAGTCCTTGAAGTAGTGAAGATGACTCTGTTTCTGAGTCATAACCGCCCATTTCAGCAAATTCTGCTTCCAGTTCTCCAGCTCTCATACCATCTTTATCGCTGAAGTCTGGTTTCATATAAATAGCATCCTTTTCTTTTCCAATATCATAAAGTTTTTTATTACCAATTAAAACCGTGTCCATGACTAATTCATCATCAAAGGCATAGTGGTCCTGGTTTAATTTTGACATTCTCTTGTTTTTAATTAGACTTACATTTCCCGATGTTGAGTCCATCTCACCAGAAATAATTTTTAAAAATGTTGATTTTCCTGCTCCATTGGCTCCTATGATCCCGTAGCAATTGCCCGGTGTAAATACAAGATTTACATCGTCAAAGAGTTTTTTGTCAGGAAAGATTAAACTTAAATTATTTATACTTAACATTATATTCCTCCATTATTAATTCTTAGGTATTATAACACAAGTTTCAAAAAAAAGTTCAATTTTTGAAACTTAATTTAAAATTCTTTAATTGAAATTCTTCATAATATTATATAAACAAAAGAAGTAATGAAAATAGAGAAAAATATTATATCACCATTACACCATTAATTCTGATATAATATTAATATGTAATAAAAGATAAATTAAGAAAAATGATAGGAGATAAATATTATGATTTGTTATTGGGATAAAATAGATTCGCCAATCGGCTTGATTTATTTAGCGGCTACAGATGAAGGATTGGTATATTGTGCTAGCCCAAGGGTAGATGGTTCAAAAATGCATGAGTGGCTTGAAAAATACTTGCCGAATTATATATTAAAAGAAGGTAGTAATGACATATTAAATACTGCAAAAGTACAACTAAAAGCCTATTTTTCAGGAAAAAGCGAGGTGTTGAATGTACCATTAAAGTTAATAGGAACATCATTTCGTAAAAAAGTATGGGAAGCCTTACAAACTATACCCTGTGGGGAGACTCGTACTTATGGACAAATAGCTTCACAGATAGGGAATCCAAAAGCTTCACGAGCAGTAGGCCAGGCTAATCACCATAATCCTATTTCCTACTTTGTACCATGACATAGAGTAATTGGTACAGGTGGTGCCTTAGTTGGATTTGGTGGAGGATTGGATGTAAAGAGTTGGCTACTGACTTTAGAAGGTATTGAACATAAAAGATAATTATAGTATTGTATACAAAGAATGGGAATATCTATTAAAGGCAAAAGTTTTTATACAAAACGGAGGAGTAAAAATTAAATAAAAATACTGGGGACTGTACTATAAAAGTTGGTTAGAATAATTTAAAGGAGGTGCTAAAATGTCGCAAAAATTAAAATTTAGATATGCAAAAGAAGAGGATACAGCTTTAATTTTACACTTTATAAAAGAGTTGGCAGATTATGAGAAGTTATTGGATGAAGTAGTTGCAACAGAAGAATTACTTCGTAAATGGATTTTTGAAAAAGAAAAAGCTGAAGTTATTTTTGCTATGGATGATAATAAGGAAGTAGGATTTGCCTTGTTTTTCCACAATT
>JAWSUU010000057.1:0-13135 GCA_033549325.1 Bacillota bacterium
AGTCCCGGCTATATTGGCCATATGAAGACCGTCCTTTGTATTTTTATGGGTGTCTTCCAGGTCTAAATTGATTGATTCTATGAAATAGTCGTAGGCTTTTTTATTCATGCCAAATTTTGATGCCATAATTCCATAAATACAACTTGAAAGAGATGAATCGTGGGTAGTCACCTTTTCGTAGTAATGATAGGCATTTTTTATGTGTTCTTTGCTTGCATAATCCTCTAGCATAAAATGAGCAAGAACTGTATCTGCTTGCTTAAGGACTTGATGTCTGTATATGGTTAAAGGATGATAATGCAGTAAAAGTGGTCTTTTTGAATATGCTTCCTCTTTAAAAGGCCAAACAGGTTTGCTTAAAAAGGAATCATCCTGAGCGTAAAGATTTAACTCACTATCAAAAGGCAGCATCATTTTTTCTGAGGCAAGTACCATTTCTGCTGCTTCTTCATCTTTAAAGTGGATTCTTTCCAACATTTTTTGAGCTGATATCTTAAGTTTTTTATCTTCCAACTTCAATAATTTTTCATATATTTTATTGGCCCAGTACAAATGGTATTTGACCATAGCATTTGTATAGTAGTTATTATTTACAATAGCAGTGTATTCATCTGGTCCTGTTACATCATGTATTTGAAAAGATCCTTTGTAATGATGACCTATTTCAAGCCATATCCTAGCTGTTTCTAGAATTACTTCTGCCCCTTTTTCAACCATAAATTTCCAATCATTTGTATAAAGGTGATATTGAATAAAGGTATATGCAATATCAGCATTTATATGATATTGGGCAGTTCCAGCAGGAAAATAACCCGAACATTCGATACCGGAAATTGTTCGCCAAGGATAGGCAGCTCCTTTGAGGTGTCCAAGGGTTTTTGCTCTCTTTCTAGCTTCAGGAAGTATTCGATATCTGTAGGATAGTAATTTTTTTGCACTTTCATGCTGATTAAACATCAGCACCGGCAGTACATAAATCTCAGTATCCCAAAAATAATGACCTTCATATCCTTCTCCTGATAATCCCTTTGCTGAAATATTAGAAAATCCATCTCTCCCAATGGATTGTAACATTTGGAAAAGTTTAAATCTTATAGCAGTCTGATCCCATGAGTTTCCCTCAATAAGGATATCTGACTCTTTCCAGAACCCGTTGAGAAATTTAATCTGTTCTTTCTTATAGTCCTTATATCTAAAGTCCTTAAATTGATCAGATAGTTTTTTAGCTTCTTTTAAAGGGTCATCAAATCTAATACCGTCGGTAAAAACCACTGATTTTAATAATACCAGCTTACCTGTTCCTTTTATAAGGGTTTCTATTCTCTTATATTCAAAACTAGAGGAGATTTTATATTCCTCACCTGACTCTACATGGTGCCTGATAACTGTGCTCTGGTCAATCTCTGTTCTTTTGGTTCTGAGAAGACAATACTGATAGTCATCAAAACTATCCATAGATATCAAGTCCATCAATTTTGTATGGCCTTGGCCTATTCTGGGATCTCCTGGTGAGGTATAATTTTCAACATCTCCGTATATAACACTTTTTAACTCAATATCACCATCGTACTCAACCTCGATTTGATAAATAACATGATTCAGGTATTTCAATGAAGCCATACGATTAAATTTTAGTTTTGCTTTCTTTCCGGATTTTGTCCTGTATGTGTATCCTCTTTCTGATTCTCCCTGTTTGTAATCCAACCATCTGTAATAGTCTTCATACTTACCTTCATTAAGTTGTGCCTTTTCCCCGTCTAAATATACCTTACAGGTTTGTGTATCTACAATCCTTGGTTGTTTATCCTGAATTTCCGGAAAACCAAAAGCCATTTCTGCATGAATCATGGGTACACGATCATATAGTCCATTGATATATGTTCCTCGTATACTTTGCCCCTGGGGATATCCTTCTTCAAAACATCCACGCAAGCCAATATAGCCGTTTCCTATTGTAAACAAGCTCTCTTCTACCATTTGATTTGAGGGATCATAAGTATTTCTTATCAATTTCCACATGAAGTTTTCCTCCTCAGAATGTATCAGATATTTTTTGCCTTAATAATATAGTGACTTTTCTGTTTCCTTATCAAATAGATGAATTTTCTCAGGATCAAAAACAACATTAATATTATCTCCTAAGTCATAATTTACAGAAGAGTCTGTTTTCATGATATACTGTTTACCATCAATTTTAAAATAAACATTAAGATCGCTTCCTAGTAGTTCTGTTACATCTACTACACCATCTATCCCTTTTCCTTCTGGACTTATATGTATGTCTTCGGGTCTTATACCTATTGTATAAGGCTTGTTGTAAAGATTTTCGTTCTTAACACGATCCAATAAAACTGAATTCAAAGGTATACTGCATCCCTCAACCATAATATCCGGCGTATCCAGAATTTCACCCTCAAAGAAGTTCATTTGAGGTGTCCCGATGAAACTTGCTACAAATTTGTTTGAAGGATAATTATATATAGTTCTTGGTTTATCTACCTGTTGTATTTCTCCTTCGTTTATAACACAGATTCGAGTTCCCATAGTCATTGCTTCGGTCTGGTCATGAGTTACATAAATAAAAGTTGTCTCCAGATCGCTATGTAGCTTTATCAATTCTGTACGCATCTGTACTCTAAGTTTAGCATCCAAATTTGACAATGGCTCATCCATCAGGAATACTTCAGGCTTACGCACAATTGCTCTACCTAGGGCAACACGCTGTCTCTGTCCTCCAGAGAGCTGCTTTGGTTTACGATCTAGGAGTGTCTCTATTCCTAGTATTGTAGCTGATTTAGTAATCCTTTCCTTTATTTCATCCTTAGGTGTTTTTTTGAGTTTTAATCCAAATGCCATATTGTCATAAACAGTCATGTGGGGATAAAGGGCGTAATTTTGAAATACCATAGCTATATTTCTGTCCTTTGGAGATATATCGTTGACTAATTTGTCCCCAATATATATTTTTCCATCTGTTGCATCCTCAAGTCCTGCTATCATCCTAAGGGTTGTTGTTTTTCCGCATCCGGAAGGTCCAACAAATACCATAAATTCTTTATCTGGAATATCAAGTCCAAAATCTTTAACTGCCTGAAATCCATTTGGGAAAATCTTGTTTACTTTTTCCAGCTTTAAATTTGCCATATACATTTACCTCCTCAAGCCTTTATAAAATATTGATTTCTGTTTTTAATGCCGATAAAGCACCTAATTCTGTGCAAATATTAGAAGCTACTCCATTGGCTCTTTCTATATATTTTTTCATTTTAGTCTTTGACTTAACTGTGCTGTGGGGTTGGTCTGTATTACTAAGTTCATAAAGTAATGCTCCTATAAATGCATCTCCAGCGCCGGTAGTATCAACTACCTTTACCTTTGGTGCAGATATTGTCATTTCCCATTCTTTATTAAAAACTAGAGCCCCTCTGCTTCCCATAGTAACTGCATAAGTAGCTTTATATTTATTTCGAAAATATTCAACCATATCTTTTTCATTATTGACTTTCGATATAAGAAAAGCTTCTTCTTCACTTAGTTTTATAATATCTGCCAATCTTAGGAATTCATCACAGGATTTTCTAAACACATCAGGTTTTTCTGACCAGAATGCATCTCGATAGTTTGGATCAAAGGATATAAAATATCCTTCTTTCTTTGCCCTGTGCAGTAGTTCTATGTACGTGTTTTTGAGATTACCTTCTAAAAATCCAGTAGCAGCTCCGAAATGGACTATCTGAATATTTACTTCTTCAAAGTTTTCAGTGTTTGTGATTGATACATCTGCATCTGCTCCTCGATAAAAAATAAAATCTCTTTCTCCTTGACTGTCAATGGATACAAAGGCCAGAGTAGTTGGCATACTAGATCTATTTAACCATTGGGTCTTTACACTGTAGTCTTTTAAAGTTGTTTCCAGAAAATCACCAAATCCGTCCATTCCTACAGACCCGTAAAAATAGCAGCTTCCTCCTAATGAACCAATGACACAGGACACATTGGCCGGTGCACCCCCAGGTTTCATTATGAAGGACTCTTGCCCAGCAAGATTGCTGTCTTTTTTAGAACCGATGAAATCTATAAGCATTTCTCCAATACATAAAACTGAATTCATAAAACCTCCTCCAATTAACTGCTGATATTGACAGTGCTTTGCCTCACAATCAACTCATGAGGGAGAACTACAAACTCTGCTTTATTCGATTCTTCTTTATCATTTTGTTCTTTTATCATAGATATCAATTTTCTAGTAGCTTGTATACCCTTTTCTTCAAAAGGTTGATGGATTGTTGTCAAAGTGGGGTTATACATCCTAGAAATCTCTACATCATCAAAACCCATAAAAGATATATCCTCTGGAATCTTCAAACCATTATCTATAGAACACTTCATTGCCCCAATGGCCATTAGATCATTTGCGCAAAATACTGCTGTTGGTAAGTTTTTTTTAGCTAGTAAGGTCTTCATAGCTTGATATCCATGACCGAAGGAATATTTGCCTTCTACTACAAGATTTTTTTGATAGAGTCCCTTCTCTACTAATGCTTCCTGATATCCTAAAAATCTCTCTCTGCCTGCGTAACGGTCCTTTAATGGACCACGGATCATAGCTATTTTTTTGTGTCCTAAGGAAAGAAGATAACTAGCAGCTTCGTAAGCCGCTTTTTTATTATCTATTTCTATTATAGATATAGTTTCAATGTCAAGATCCGATCCTATTACAACTACCGGCTTATGAAATGCTTTTAGTTCTTGAATCAATTCTTCATTCATCGCACCGGCAAGAAAAATCAAACCGTCTATGGCCTTTTCATTTAAAATTTGTATGTGTTTAATACCTGTATCTATATTGAAATCCGTAGCAGTAATGAGCAGAGAGTAGTTTTCGGATCGAATATAGGATTCCATGCCAGCTATGATTCTTGAGAAAACTGGGTTGGCTAAATCTGGAATGATAACTCCAATCTGATGGGATTTCTTTAGAGATAAACTTCGTCCAAGGGCATTGGGTACAAAATTAGTTTTCTCTATTACTGTCATTACTCTTTGGCGAATTTCATCACTCACAGGTTTTGAGTTATTTATAACCCTGGATACTGTAGCTTTTGACACACCACTACGTTTTGCTATTTCATTAATTGTAATTTTTTTCACTTTATTCTCCTATTAATACTATTATTTGATTGACCCCGAAACCATACCTTTTATAATATGTTTCTGTGCTATTATAAATCCCACAATAATCGGTGCTGCTGCCATAAGAACAGCTGTCATTATCAAATCCCATTTTTTAACAAATGAACCTGCGAAATTGGCTATAGCAAGGGGTATAGTCTGTACATCCTGACCTATTCCCAGTATTAAAGATGGTAATAGAAAGTCGTTCCATATCCAAATAGCATTAAGTATACTAATGGTTACAAAAATTGGCTTTAGAATCGGCATAATAACCTTAAAGAAAATCTGAGGCTTTGAGCAACCATCAAGTAGCGCAGCTTCTTCCAACTCCAAAGGTATTGATTTGATAAATCCATGAAACATAAATACCGCAAGAGGTGCTCCAAAACCTATATAAGCAAAAATCATTCCATGATACTCCCTTAATAACCTGATTCCAAGGGTTTCGTTTATCATTCTAAAAAGAGCAATCAGAGGAAACATAACAACCTGGAAAGGTATAATTAATCCACTTATAAAAAGGAGGAATATAACCGTTGATATTGGTGTCTTTCTCCTAACCAGCACCCATGCAGCCATAGCTGAAAATACGGATATGGTAAGCAGGGAAATGCTTGTGATAATAATGGAAGAGTACACACTTGAAGCATATCTGATATTGGGACTTGTCCATATCTCTTTTATAT
This sequence comes from Bacillota bacterium, assembly GCA_033549325.1. Lineage (GTDB taxonomy): Bacteria > Bacillota > Clostridia > Tissierellales > Dethiosulfatibacteraceae > UBA8670. The sequence continues at coordinate 5,862 of JAWSUU010000057.1, forward strand.
TTGCGAATAACTGGGTCCAGTGTTCTGGAAATGCTATTGGTTCTGTAATTATTTCTAGTGAGGATTTTGCTGCATTAACAACTACAACAAAAAAAGGAAATAAGGTAACTATAAAAAATGATATTGTTATAATTTGCAGTAATATTTTAATATATTTATTTTTAGATTCCATTACATTTCAATCTCCTTCTGTTTATTGTAATAAACCTGGGCGATAGATACAACTGATAATACTAGGAAAAATATAATTGCTCTTGCTTGCCCTTGGGCCATTTTATTGTACTTAAAAGCAATATTGTATATATGAACTGCCAGCAGCTCTGTGGAGTTAACCACCTGACCCTTATATATGTCCGTAGGTCCACCGGCTGTAAGTGCTACGATGATGTCGTATTGCTTGAAAGAATTTACCAGTGTCAGAAATGATGTTATGGTGAATGCTTGAGCTATCATAGGTATAGTAATATTTCGTAGTTTTTGCCAAAAATTTGCCCCGTCAATTTCACTTGCTTCAAGTAATTCCTGAGGTACGTTCAAAAGTGCAGCCACATAAATCATCATAATATAACCGGCATACTGCCATGTAAATGCCATAATGAGTCCAATCAATGTCAGATTTGGATCTGCCAGTAAAAGAAGATTCTCAATGAAATTAATCCCCAATAATCCACCTATAGCTGGAACTACCTCTTTGAAAATAAATTGCCAAATATAACCTAAAACCAGTCCACCTATTAGGTTTGGTATAAAAAATCCTGCCCTGTAAAAATTTCGAAATCGTATTTCACGAGTTACTAGAAAAGCAAAGAATAATGCTATCACATTAATGGTAATAACACTCAATACACTAAATAAAAAAGTTCTGATAAATGAATACCTAAAAGCCAAATCTGAAAACATGTCTTCATAGTTTTTGAGTCCTACCCAATTGGCATCCAATCCTGCGACAGCTGTCCAGTCTGTCATTGAATAATACAAACCCATAAAAAACGGGATAATTACAACCACTATAAAAGAAAAAAGCGCCGGTGCAAGAAACAACCAGAATACTAAATTGTCCTTTATACGTTTGTTCATAATCTACCTCTTTTCTATCTTATCAAATATTTTATTAAAAAAGGGTGTAAATTAAAGCTACACCCTTTTTTTAAAATTTGACATGTTACTTAATTTCTTCTATTTTTGCTGCAAGTTGCTCTATGAATTGAGCTTTTGTAATGTCGCCTTTTGCAAATGCTTCATATATTGGTGCAATAGTTCCCATTCCAAAACCATCAGGCATATCGTTTTGCAACCAAGTGTATTTAGCATCTTTTTCCATCCATTCTACAACATTTGCAGAAAGAGGTGTAGAAGGTGTTAATGTTACGTTACTAAATGCTGGTACCATTTTAGCTTCTTCTGTAGCCATATAGTTCAAGAATTCTCTTGCTGCTTCCTGATTAGTGCTCTCACTATTTATAACATAGAATGATGGAGCCCCAATAAATATACTCTCGTGGGTTCCTTTAACTGATGCATGAGGTGCAAATGCCATAGGGAAATCAACGCCGTTTTCTTCAAGCCAAGGATCTATCCAGTTTCCTTGATGGATAAATGCTGCTTTTTCAGTTCCAAATTGACTAACTTGAGAATCGTAGTTTCCAGTCAAAAGGACAGTACGGTCAGCATACTCAAATAGTAGTTCTACCCAGTCAGCATACTCTGTTAGACGATCCATATCAGCTTCACCATTGTTTAATTTATCTAAAATCGTAGTGTCACCGTATGGTAATCCTGCTGATAAATAACCGTTGAAGTTATGTAATCCTGTTACCCATCTCATATCAGGACCAGCTGCCATAGCTACAACTGAGCTGATGCCTAGTTCATCCTTCATGCTGTCTATTTTTTCAAAAGCGGCACGATAAGCCTCTTGTGATGTCAAGGTGGCTGGATCTACTCCTGCCTGTTCCAACATTTCCTTATTGTAAGCCATTCCCCATGCTTCAACAGCAACTGGGAAACCAATAATTTTTCCGTCTACAACAAACTCAAGATCTGTAAACTCCATCCATGCTTCGTCTTCAAAAGGTTGAAGTTTTGATTCCCAAGTGTTGTACCCGCCCATACCTTCGATAACAAATATGTCTGGTTGTCTGTCTGATTGAAATTCTGCTCTTAAGGCTTCGGCATAAGGTGAGTCTCCACCGGAAGTCTTAACAATAACTTCTTTGCCTGTTGCTTCTTTGTATGTTTCAGCAAAAGCTGTCAATTGATCATGAATTTCCACTTTGTTTTGGTAGATAACAACTGCCTGATCTTCTTCAGCAGTTTCTGAAGAACATCCAGCAACTACTGCTACCAAGAGTACTAATGTCAATAATAATACTAATATTCTTTTCATTTGTGCCTCCTTTTATAAAATTAGTTACACATAGGATAACAATTATCTCTATATTTATATTATAGGAAACCGGTTACATAATAGCAAGCTTTTTTTGGGAAAACGTTATTTTGTTACAAGAAATTCATATGGTCCCATTAGTATTTTTTCCTTGTTAAAGGATATTGTTTTTCCTTGTAACATCTCTAAATACTCACCTTCAACACCATATCTCTTTAAATCAGAAGCATAAAACCACTGTCTGTCCTCTGAAAAATTAAAACAGTGCAGTATTTTCTTATTATTTTTTTCGATTCTCTGCTCAAGTATCAATATATGGGCATTTCTTTGATATAAAATATTTTCTTTTTTTATAAAACTACTGCTGGTTAGATTTTTCCTCAATTCTATAAGCTTTTTTATATTATTGTATACCTGACTTACAGCTGTAAGGGGTTTATTGATTTCATCAATAAGATGCCACTTCATCTTTGGTCTATGCAACCATCTGGAATCATTCCTTTTATCAATTTCTTCTTTATAGCTGTAATCATTCATTTGAGCCAGCTCATCTCCACTATAAATCATAGGTATACCCTTTTTAAGTATATATAATGCATTAATTAGATTTATTCTTTTAATTGCCAGTTCTCGCTGATAATTATCCTTTAGGTCTATAGCCTTCTCAAGTCCTGCCAAACTGGCTAATGTTCCGGAATTTCTTGCATCTCCTGTTCTAGGATTAAATTCATATAATTCTCCCTTTGAAAAACTATCATTAAATACGCCTAAATAGAAATCAATAAGAAATTGTTTGTGTGCTTTTGGATCAAATCCTAATGATCTGGTTTTCTCTATATCCAATCCCCATCCAATGTCATCATGACATCTTGCATAATTAATCCAAGTTATATCTGGTGGCAAGTCATACTCAGGCATTAGAGCCAGATGTCTGGCATCTCTTGTGGCTAAACTATTCCATATTTCAACCATAAATGAGGCATTGTAAAGAGAATGGCATTCTGGTTTGTTTTCCGAGCCAAAATATTTTATTATAAGTTCTGGTGCTATAATGGCTTCACCCAAAAGGGCTGTTGAAGGTGCACAGTAAGATATGATTTCCCTAAAAAGAGAAAGAATCATGTGGGCTTCCGGTAGGTTTCGACAATCAGTACCTAAGGCTTTCCATATATATGGTATGGCGTCCAATCTTATTAGATCCACACCTGCATTTGCCATAAAAAGAAGATTTTCTACCATTTCTTGAAAAACATGAGGATTTCTGTAATCAAGATCCCATTGGTAGTTGTAAAAGGTAGTCATAATCCACTTGTTTAGATTTTTATTGAAGGTGAAATTTCCAGGTGCAACTTTAGGGAAAACCTCCGGTAAAGTATTTTCAAACTGCCGAGGAATAACTTCATCATCATACATAATATAATAGTTTTGATATTTTTCTTCTCCTGATTTTGCTTTCACTGCCCATTCATGATCATCAGAAGTATGATTTATAACATAATCAATACATATTCTTATACCCTTGTGATGAAAGTGATCCACCATTTTCATGAAATCATCTAAGTTTCCTATTCTTGGGTCAATATCACGATAATTTTGTACCGCGTATCCCCCATCATTTTCTCCATTTCTAGGTTTCAGAATGGGCATTAGATGAATTAATGTAATACCAAGATCCACAAAATAGTCTAGTTGATTTATCAATCCTTTTATATCTTCAGAAAATCTATCAACGTAAAGCATCATGCCAACGGTTTCAGATGAGTTCATCCATTGGGTGCCTTCTATGTCCCTTTTTATTAAATCAGAGTTGCGCTGGGATTTATATTTTTCAATCATAGTAAAAAGATTATTTAGTTCATTATCACATCCAGGATAGAGTTCGAAATAGGTTTGAGTTATTCTTTTTTTATAGTCTTTATCGTTTTTTTCCAAATCATCATCTCCTTACTCTTATATTAATTATAGGAAACCGGTTTCATTTAATCAAGTTAATTTTTTTATATCTTGCATTATTTATAACTAATAGCTAAGATTAAGAAAAGGAGGTTTAATGAAATGGAAAAGAAATGGTGGCATGATGCAGTGGTTTATCAAATTTATCCTAAAAGCTTCAAGGATTCCAATGGAGATGGTCTTGGTGATTTGAGAGGTATTATTGAGAAACTTGATTACCTGGAAAAGCTGGGGATAAATGTGATTTGGATGAGTCCAATCTATCCTTCTCCAATGGATGATAACGGCTATGATATTTCCGATTATATGTCTATAGCTCCTGAATACGGCACAATGTCGGATTTTGAAGATATGATAGCTGAAGGAAATAAACGAGGTATAAAATTTGTCATGGATTTGGTCGTCAACCATACCAGCGACGAACATCCCTGGTTTGTTGAATCCCGATCTTCTTTAGATAATGACAAAAGAGATTGGTATATTTGGAAAAAACCAAAACCTGATGGTAATATGCCCAACAATTGGGGTTCATGGTTTACTAGAAGCGCCTGGGAGTTAGATGAAAAAACCGGCGAATGTTATCTACATCTTTTCAGTAAAAAACAGCCTGACTTAAATTGGGCTAATCCCAAGGTCAGAAAAGCCGTTCACCACATTATGCATTTTTGGTTGGCTAAAGGGATAGGTGGTTTTAGGATGGATGTAATAAATCTAATCGGTAAGCCTTCTGATTATCCTGATGGTGGATTAGATAATATCGGTATCATGGGAATAGATCATTTTGCAAATCACTCCTTTGCTCATCAATATCTTAGAGAAATTAATGATAAAGTACTAAGTCAATATGATGTATTAACTGTAGGTGAAACCCCTTTGGTTACAACCTTCGAAGGTAAATTATACTCCCATCCTAATCGTAATGAATTAGGTATGGTTTTTCAATTTGAACATATGGATTTGGACAAAGATACCAACTTTTCAGCTAAGAAAGATTTAAATTTAGTAAAGTTTAAAGAAATAATGGCAAAGTGGCAGGAAGAACTTTACAATCAAGGATGGAACAGTCTGTATTGGTCAAACCACGATCAGGCTAGAGCAGTTTCTCGCTTCGGAAACGATGGTACCTATCGCATCGAAAGTGGAAAAATGCTTGCTACCACTCTTCATTTCATGAGGGGTACCCCTTATATTTATCAGGGAGAAGAACTTGGTATGACAAATACATATTACGACTCTATTGATGAATATGATGATTTACTGGATCATCATAAGTATGATATTTTAACAAATGACAAAAACCTGTCTGATGAAGAAGCCCTTGATATTATCCGTCCTTTTTCTAGAGACAATGCTAGAGCACCTATGCATTGGAATAATAAATCCAATGGAGGATTTTCTACAGGAAAACCATGGCTTAAAATGAATGATAACTACAACTTCATCAATGCTGAATCAGCACTTGAAGATCCTGAATCAGTGTTTTATCACTACCAAAGGTTAATCCAACTTAGACGAAGTAGTGATTACTCCCATATTATTGTCTACGGCAAGCATCAGCTGGTAAATTTAGAAGACCCAGAGGTTTACAGCTATAAGCGTTATGATAAAAATACCTCATTACTAGTGGTATCAAATTTTACAGCCAAGAAATTAGAACGATCTTTTGATGAAAGGGTTGTTAGACCTATCATTAGTAATTACCCTGATAGCTCTACCAATTTATCTTCCTTGAAACTAAGACCTTACGAATCTGTAGTCTATGAAGTGAAAATATAGAATTCTTTATTATTATCTTTTATAAAGTTGTGTTAATTTAGCAATTTTCAGAGCTAGTTCATCTGTTAGTTTTGTTTTATCTATTCTCCAAGTCCAATTGCCTTTATTTGTTGAAGGCTTGTTCATCCTTGCTGAGTTATCTAATCCTAAAAAATCCTGCATAGGGGCTATAGCTAAATTAGATACGGAACTCCAGGCCCCTCTTATAAATCCCCAGTGAAGGCCTTCATCATAATTAAGTTTCAAATACTTTACAGTGTATAGAAAGCTTTCTTTATCAATGCTGTCAAACCAACCAACTGTTGTTTCGTTGTCGTGGGTTCCAGTATATACGACGCTGTTTTGATTATAGTTATGAGGTAGATAGTCGCTTTCTTCCCTAGGATCAAAGGCAAACTGCAATACTTTCATACCTGGAAAGCCGGAGTTTTTGATTAATTGGTAAACTTCTTCAGTTAGAAACCCTAAATCTTCAGCTATAATATCCAATTCTCCCAGTTCTTCTTTAATTCTGTTAAAGAGTTTCATTCCAGGTCCTTTTACCCACTGTCCTCCTACTGCATTCTCGGCTCCATACTCAACTTCCCAGTAAGATTCAAATCCTCTGAAGTGATCTATTCTCAATCTATCATACAATTCAAAAGAAAATTTGATTCTCTTAATCCACCAGTTGTACTTATTGCTTTCCATATTTTCCCAGTCATAAATTGGATTTCCCCATAATTGACCGGTTGATGAAAAAGCGTCAGGAGGCACTCCTGCAACAGTTATAGGTGTCATGTTCTCTTGAATTCTAAATAATTTAGAATTCGCCCATACATCCGCACTGTCTTCGGAAACATAAATAGGCAAATCTCCAATAATTTTTACATCATTTTCGTTAGCATATTTTTTAAGCTTCTGCCACTGTTTTAAAAAATAATATTGGGTGAACACCCAAAATAATATATCTGATTCATGTTCTGATTCAAATTCTTTTACTTTTTCTGAATCGAATTTCTTATATTCTTCATCCCATTTTATCCATGATTGATTTTTAAAATGAGATTTAATTGACATAAAAAGAGCAAATTCTCTAAGCCAGTCTTTTTTTCCCTTGTAAAAGTTCTGCAACTCTTCTTTTATATCCTCATAACCCTTGTCATAAGCCTTTTTCAGA
>JAWSUU010000058.1:0-12977 GCA_033549325.1 Bacillota bacterium
CTCCTCAAGCCGCCGGTAAAATTCATACGGATTTTGAAAGAGGTTTTATCAGAGCTGAAATAGTTTCTTATGAAGAACTTGATAGACTTGGTTCTATGGTTAAAGTTAAAGAAGAAGGAAAACTTAGACTGGAAGGTAAAGAATATATAGTAAATGACGGAGATGTAATACTCTTTAGATTTAATGTATAAAATTTAATTTATTCACAGAATATTAAATACAGGCTTCAGACCTGTATTTTTTTTATAAAAAAAAGACCTCCAAATTTTATTGATTTTTATATTGATTATATTGATTATATGAAAAAAACAAGGCTAATTTTGCCTTGTTTTTAAGTTTTATTAAATTCTAAATTAATATTATTTATTTTAATATTGAAATTATTGTTTTTTATTTACATATCTCTTAATTCTTTAAGTATTTTAGTTTTATCTGTAGTTTTAGCATCTTTAGTTTTTATAACTTTTGCAGGTGCTCCTGCTGCTACGGAATTTTCCGGTACATCTTCTATTACTATTGATCCGGCTGCAACTACAGAACCTTTCCCTACCCTTACTCCTTCAAGAATTACTGCATTTGCTCCAATCATAACATCATCCTCTATAATTACCGGACTTTTGCTTGGAGGTTCAAGTACTCCTGCTATTACGGCTCCAGCTCCAAGATGTACATTTTTACCTATAGTTCCTCTTGCCCCAACTACAGAATTCATATCTATCATAGATCCTTCACCTATTTCAGCACCTATATTGATGACTGCTCCCATCATTATTACTGCACCTTTTCCAATACTTACTCTATCTCTAATAAGCGCTCCCGGTTCTATTCTAGCTTGTATTTCTTTAGTGTCAAGAAGGGGGATCGCCGAATTTCTCCTGTCGTATTCCATTTCATATTCTTTAATTAATTCTTCATATGTCTCTAAAATATCTTTAATACTCTCGTATTCTCCAAAAACTACAGCGGAACCCTCACCCTTAAACACTTTACAATCCTTAAAATCTATTTTATCTATATTTCCATTAATATAAAGTTTAATCGGTGTAGTTTTTTTTGCATCTTTTATAAACTTTGCAATTTCATAAGGGTCTGTAAGATTATTGTTATTCATTAATACCTCCAATATCATTAATTAAATTATCCATATTATATAAACCTTTTTCCTTCATTATTATATAGGAAGAAGCTTTTAAGGCTCCCTTAGCAAAAAGTCTTTTTGATTGTGCAGTGTGTTTTATTTCTAAAATTTCTTCTTCTCCAGCAAATAATACCAGATGTTCTCCTGATATGGTACCTCCTCTAACTGCATGGATACCTATTTCATTCTTTTTTCTTTTTGTGTCGTTGCCTATTCTACCATATACATAGTTGTGTTTTTCCTTCAACTCACTTGATATAATATCTTTAAGCATATTTGCAGTACCACTTGGGGAATCAGCTTTTTTATTATGATGTTTTTCTATTATTTCAATGTCGTAATCTTCTTCCATCAGAGAAGTGATTTCTTTTAATATCTTAGCAATTATATTTACTCCATAGGACATGTTAGCTGTTTTAAAAATTGGTATTTTCTCAGAAGCTTTTTCTATTAACTGTAACTCACTACCTTTATATCCTGTCGTAGCCAGAACCAAAGGAGTATTAGTTTTTACACCAAAGTCTATTATGCTGTCTAAGGACTTCGGGGAAGAAAAATCAACAACTACATCAACCTTTTCTTTAACCTCAGATATATTTTTATATACTGGAAAGTCCATTTTTTTAAGGGAATTATCAACTCCTGCTACTACATCAAATTTTTCATCTTCTTTTACTTTTTCGCTAATTACCTTTCCCATATTCCCGAAACAACCAAAAAGAAGTATTTTTACAGTCATTCTTCCATCACCAGCCATCTTTTTTTAAGCTCTTCTTTTAAAAATTCTACATTTTTTTCTTCCATTTCATACAAGGGTTTTCTAACCGGACCTACATCTAAACCCATAAGATTAAGAGCAGTTTTCACCGGGATAGGATTGATTTCAACAAATAGTGCATTTATCAAGCTTATCATGTCTAATTGTATTTTTTTAGCCTTTTCTATATTGCCTTTTAAAAATTCATCAACAAGTTCATGAACTTCTCTGGGCATAATATTTGATATAACAGATATAACTCCTATACCTCCTAATGATAGAATTGGAAGTATCATATTGTCATTTCCAGAATACACGTTAAAATTTTCATCCACTCTACTTAAAAGCTCTGCAGCATATCCTATATCTCCTGTTGCATCCTTCATAGCAACTATATTTTTATGTTTTGATAATTCCACAGCTGTTTCCACTTCAATAGTCATTGCAGTTCTTGAAGGCACATTATAAAGAATTATAGGTCTATTCACTCTGTCAGCTATATAGGTAAAGTGATTGATCAAGCCTCTTTGAGTTGTTTTGTTGTAATAGGGGGTAACCATCATAAGTCCATCAACACCTATTTTGCAAGCTGCCTGACTTAACTGTAAACCGTACTCAGTATCATTACTGCCTGTACCTGCTATAACAGGTACTCTTCCTGCAACTTTTTTTACACAGTATTCCATAACCTGTTTGTGTTCTACATCGCTTAAAGCTGATCCTTCTCCTGTAGTTCCACAGGTTATAATTGCATCTATACCATTTTCTATTTGTTTATCTATTAACTCACCATATTTTTTAAAATTAACTTCTCCATTTTCAAATGGTGTAACTAACGCTGTTCCTGCTCCTTTAAATATCATTTCTTTGACCTCCTAGTTTTGTTCTAAATTTTTTTCTAGTGTTTTTATTATTTTTGCAATTTAGATAACTTTTTTATAGAGGCCAGAATAATCTCACCTAGCACCGTTTATACCTCCTCTTTTGGTATTACAGATTTGGTTAAAAAATATAAAAAAAAGTCATGAGTAAAAAACTCACGACTAAATATTTCGCTATTTCTTACCCAAATGTATTAAGCTCTCCAAGAAATAGACGGGTAATCTATTTCAGACAGTACTATACTTATTCAGCATAGTCCCAACCCACAAAAGTGAATTTCGGCGATTGCCCCTTTCCCCTAAGGTACTCTTGACTAATCGCGGCCTCTGTAATACATTTAATTTTTAATTTAAATAATACTATCAAAATTATTTATGTATGTCAATCAATTTTAAATATTAATTTATATTTTAAAATTTACTATCATCTATTCCACTTAACCAATCATCAATAGGCGTAGAAATATTTTCAACAGTTTCTTTTTTAAATGGACTTTCTAGATTACCATATTCTACAAGCTCCAAGAAAGGTTTGCTTCCTCCTGCATTGCAGAGCTTTAAATAATCCTTCCAAGTACTATTTCTATCTTCGTTAAATTTAATCCAGTATTGATATGCACATATTTGAGCTAAAGTATAATCTAGGTAATAAAAGGGATCTCTAAATATATGCCCCTGTCTAAACCAGTATCCACCTCTCTCATAAAAATCCTCTCCGTCATAATCCTTTAAAGGCAGGTATTTTTTTTCGATTTCTCTCCATGTTTTCTTTCTTTCCTCAGGAGTTGCTTCGGGATTTTCATATACCCAGTGCTGAAATTCATCTACTAATACTCCATATGGGATAAAAAGAATACCTGATGATAAGTGTGAATATTTATATTTATCTGTTTCTTCTCTGAAAAACAGATTCATCCACGGCCATGTTATAAACTCCATTGACATAGAGTGAATTTCACACGCTTCTAATGTAGGCCATATATATTCCGGAATTTTAAAATCTCTACTTCGGTAGTTTTGGAATGCATGTCCTGCTTCATGAGTCAAAACATCAACGTCTCCTGATGTGCCGTTAAAGTTGGCAAAAATAAAGGGGGACTTATATCCAGGAACATATGTGCAGTAACCACCCATGTTTTTTCCAGGTTTGGTTTCTAAATCTAAAAGATTTTTGTCTACCATAAATTCAAAAAATTCCTTCGTTTCCGGAGATAATTCTGAATACATTTTTTTTGCCTTGTTCACCATCCAGTCTTTGTCCCCTTTAGGCTTTGCATTTCCTGTTAAATACTCTAATGGCTCATCATAATATTTAATTTTATCTAAACCCAGTCTTTTTTCCTGTTTTTTTCTGATTTTGTTTGCTATAGGCACTATATTTTTATGTACTTGATCTCTAAAAACTGCTACTTCTTCTGGTCCGTATTCAGACCTTCCCATTCTAAGATATCCTAATTCGGTAAAATTTTCGTATCCAAGTTTTTTTGCCATTTTATCTCTTACTTTTACAAGTTTATCGTATATTTCATCAAATTTTGATTCGTTTTTCTCAAAGAATTCAGTTGCTTTTTCAGCCGCTTCTTTTCTTATGTTTCTATCAATTGATTGTAAATATGGTCCCATTTGAGATAGGTTTAACACCTTGTCGTCAAATTTTATTTCTGCTGATGCTAAAAGCTTAGCATATTGTGTAGATAATTTATTTTCTAGTTTCAAATCATCCACTATTTCATCTGAATAAGTCTTAATCTCCATTTCTGCTATTTTAAATATCCAATATCCCCATTCCTCAACTAGATCATTCTTGAACTTGGAGTTTATCAATGCTTTATAGTAATTTGTAACAAGACCTTGATATATTGGTCTAACCTCATCGTAATAATTTTTTTCTTTATCGTAAAATTCGTCTTTTGTATCAATAGACTGTCTTATTTCTACTAACGTAGCCATTGTTTCAAAATGGTTTCTTAATTCTATTAGTTTTGTCATTTCTTTGTTTTGTTCTTGAAAAGTATTGCTATCGTTAAAACTTTCAATGTGCTTATTAAATTCTTCGCTAAAACTTTTTATATCGATTTTTTCATATTTATAATCTTCAAATTTCAAATTTTCCCTCCTATAAGCTGAGCAGTTTATATTTGTCGTCTTTTAAATAATTTGTTAAATCCTGTCCAATGTAAAGAACATCTACTCCTAATTCTTGGAGGGTTTCAACTGCATTTAAGTTTTCAGCACATGCCTTACATGCTCTTACTTTTATACCTTTTTCTATCATGTTCTTGATTTTTTTCTGTATATCTTGGTTTTTAGCTACCAAATCCGTTGAACTTCCCCATATAATTAAAGTAACTTCTTCCCACCATTTTTTCTTTTTTGCATTATATGTATACATGAAAATCATATTTTCCACAGTTGTGATATTATCATCCGTCCACAAAACAACCAATTCTTTTTCTTGAGTACTCATAGTATCCTCCTTTATTTATAACACTTCTTTAATTTTATAACTAATAAGACATATTTGCAACTAAAAAGGCGGCTGTTTCCAACCGCCCTAATATTTTTAGTAATTTTTTAAATAATTTTTGATTTCCCAGTCGTGTACTTCACTAGAGAATCTTCTCCATTCTTTAATTTTAGCATTATAGAATACTTCAAAAGCATGATCTCCCATAGTTTCTCTTACTAGGTCGCTTTTTTTCATATACTTTAGTGCTTCATAAAGATTACTTGGATATTTATCAACTTTATATTCTTTACGTTGAGATTTACTCATATTGTATATATCTTTATTCACCATTTCCGGTGGTTCAATTTTATTTTTAATTCCTTCCAAGCCAGCTTTTAGCATAACTGCATATACAAGATATGGATTAGCTGTTGGATCTGGAGTTCTAAGCTCTATTCTAGTTCTACTTCCTCTACTATTTGGAATTCTTATGAATGCTGATCTATTTGATGCAGACCAAGCTACGTTTGTAGGTGCTTCATAGTAAGGAACCAATCTTTTATATGAATTTATAATTGGATTACATATAGCTGCTATTTCTTTAGCATGCTTTATTAATCCACCTACGTAGTACTCTGCTGTTTTACTTAGTTTATTTTCTCCTTCTTCATCATAAAATACATTTTCACCATCTTTAACTAGTGATTGGTTGCAGTGCATTGCATTTCCACTATCTCCTGAAAAAGGTTTAGGTAAAAATGATGCATATAATTCGTGGTCTTTTGCCATATTTTTTACAATCTGCTTAAAAGTCATCCACTTATCTGCAACATCTAATGCTTGACCATATTTAAAGTTAATCTCATGCTGTCCTCTTGCTACTTCATGATGAGAAGCTTCTATTGTAAATCCAACTTCTTTCATTTTTAAAATCATGTCTCTTCTAGCATCTATTCCTTTATCTACAGGTGAATTATCGAAGTATCCAGCATTATCATGTATATCAAATCTCGGTTCACCGTCTTGGTCAGTATTAAATAGGAAGAATTCTCCCTCTGGTCCTACATTTAATTCGTATCCCATTTCTTTTGCTTCGTCTAATACTCTTTTAAGTATATTTCTTGGATCTCCTTCAAAGGGCTTTCTATCTTTATCGTAAACATCACAAAAGATCTGCGCTATTCCATTCTCATTAGGTCTTAAAGGTACAGGCTTGAATGTTTCCAAGTCAGGAATTAGGTACATATCAGATTCTTCTACTCTTCCGAATCCATCTACTGATGAACCATCAAACATTAAATCTCCTTCTAATGTATTTTCAAGTGCATCGGCTGTTATCTCTATATTTTTCCCAAACCCAAATATATCGGTAAAATTAAGCCTTATAAATTTAATATTTTTTTCTTTTACCTCTTTAATTATCTCTTTTTTTAGTTTCTGGTCTCTCTCTGTTAAAATGCAATAGTCGTCGTCTTCTTTTGTTAACAATTTTATCAATCCTTTCAAATTTTTTCATAAAAAATACACCAGTGACTCTGGTGTTTCTTTATCAATTTCGATAACTAATTATAGGTTAAATAATTAATATTATCAAATCTACTGAGTTAACCTGTGTATACATCTAAGATTCTCTAGTATGCTGAAATACTCTCAGGTCCTTAAAACGTAGATATATTAACTTATACTTCCTTATTTGGCTTTATATAAAATAAAAAATGGAAAATCTAGTATATAGATTTCCCATTTTTAATAAGCTTAACTTTATCTGCTTTATTTAATTTTTTAATTTCATGTTCTCTCTTTAGTGCCTGACCCTTATCATCAAATTCTTCATAATATTGAAGTTCTACCGGGAGTCTACCTCTTGTGTATTTAGCACCTTTCCCACTATTGTGAGTTTGGATTCTTTCTTCAATGTTGTTGGTATAACCAGTATACAGGGTGTCATCACTGCACTTGATAATATAAACATAGTACATTTAGCTGATAATTTCTTTAGGGTCCATTTCTACATTGTATTTACCTTTAAGCTTTTGTACATTATCATTATATACCTGAAATTGCTTTTGCTGTAATAGTTCTTGTTTAATTTGATTTTCTACTTCATAGTATGTTTTTTGCTTTGCAGGTATCTTTTCATCAAGTTGAATTATATGATAACCAAATTGACTCTTAACAGGATCGCTAATCTCTCCCTCTTCCATGCTAAATGCTACATCTTCAAATTCCGGTACCATTTGTCCTCTAGAAAACTCTCCCAATCTTCCACCTTTTTTACTTGATGGACAGCTTGAATATTTTGCTGCTGCATCTGAAAAATCCATACCATTGTCTATTTCTTCTTTGATTTCCTTAGCTTTGTCTTCATCATCTACTAATACATGCTTAGCTGAAACTTTTTCCTGGTCCATGAATTTGTCTTTATTTTGATTATATGTTTCTTTAATTTCTTCGTCTTTTACATCTACGTCTTCCATTACCTTTTGTACAGCATATCTTTGAAGAAGATTCTCTTTTGTTTCTTTTAAAATACTTTGAAACTCCTCTTCTTTATCTAATTCATTTTCAACAGCATCAAGGTAAAACATTTCACCTGCTATTAATTCGTTAAGAAGTCTTTTCTTTCCTTCTTCGCCCTGCATTTGCATTGCCTGTTGCTGTGGTAAGCTGTTTAATACTTTCTCTAAATCATTTTCTGTAATCTTTCTTCCGTTAACCTTTGCTAATACTTTATTTTCTTTCACTATATTACTCTCCTTTATAAATTTCTCATTAAAGTGTAATACATATAGGATAAAATTGCAAATTATGTGTATTTTTATCTTTAAAGACTATAAATATTTTTCATAAACCAACTTTTACCCAAAATAAAAACTATAGAGCTTCGTATGGTATAATGAAACTATTAAAGGAGGTTTTTTTAAATGAAAATTAAATTAAACAAAATTTTAGTGCTAGTTTTAGTTTTAGCATTGATGTCAACAACGGCTTTTGCTATACCAAACAACAGTAATGGTATCGGACGAGAAAATGCACCCGGACAAATGAAAAAGGGAGATTTTACGGACACAGAGGGATTCTGGGCGGAAAGATACATAGAAAGAATGGCCAAAAAAGATGTAATCAAAGGTGTAGGAAACGGTGCCTTTATGCCATCAAATACCGCTAAAGAAATTGAAACAATTGTTATGTTGTTAAGGGAATTAGAAGTAGATGTTGATGAATCAGCAGTGCTTCCTGAAGACTATAATGGTAAGAAACCATCTGATTGGATGGTACCATATATAACCGCAGCTAATGAAGAAGGATTAATAACTGATGAAGAAATGGACACTTTTGATCCTAACTTCCCTACTAAAAGATCAAAAGCTGCAGTATACTTTGTTCGTGCAGCAGGAATGGAAGATGAAGCATTAGCTAATATGGATTTAGTTCTTGAATTCAGGGACTTTAATGCAATACCTGAAGAACATATAGGATATGTATACGTTGCATATCAAATAGGTTTAATACAGGGATATCCAGATAAGAATTTCCAACCAAATAAAGCAATAAATAGAGCTGAACTTGCAGCTATGATGACAAGATTTGATGACGAATTTGACACAGAATTTTCATACAGCCTTTTTGGTAAAATTGAAGAAGTTGATATAGAAGATATGCAGCTTACACTACTAATTAGAGGAAACGAAAAAACATATGATATTTCTGATGATGTAGATGTATACATTGATAATGAACCAGCAGATTTAGATGATTTAGCTGTAAATATGGTTGTAAAAGTTTATATCGAAGACAATGAGATTATTGAAATATCCTTCAGAAGTGATGACGATGATGATAAAGTAACTAAAAGATTTGAAGGGGAAATACAAGATCTATCAGAAGATTTTGATGAAATCACTATTGAAGAAGATGATGAAGATTTAACTTTTGCAATAACAGATGAAACTAAAATTCATGTACCGGTTTTAGATAATGAGCTCATAGAAGAATTTGTAGGATTAAATGCTAAAGTTATAGCAGAAAATACTACTGCATCTTCAATATGGATAGAGCTTAATAAAGTAGAAGGTACACTAGTAGATCTAAACTACGATGACGATGATTTAGTAAGTGTAGATGTAGAATTAGATGATTCAACTATAGAAACTTATGTGTTCTTTGAAGAGACTAAAATATATGTAGATGACGTTCTTGAAGACTTAACTGAAGATGCTATAGGACATGAAGTTGAAATGATGCTTTTAGGTACCGATGAAGTTGTAAGACTTAAAGTTGATACCGAAGTAGATACCGAAGACTTAGAAGAATTAGTTGAAGATGCTGAAGAATTAGTTGAAGATAACTATACAGAAGAAACTTGGGAAGATTTTGAAGATGCATTTGACTCTGCAGAACTTGTTTTAGCAGAAACTTATCCAACTCAAGCAGAAGTAAATGAAGCTTATGATAATTTAGAAGATGCTATTGATGATCTTATTGCTACAGTTACCGACCTTGTAGTAACAGATGAAGATGTTGTAACTGATTTAGATAATACTACTTTAGAGATTACCGTAGTAGAAGGCTCTACAGTAGAAGGATTAGAAGATGCTGTAAAATCTGAATTTAATGCAACTTTCACAGTTTTAGATGAAAGTGAAGGCGTTTCAGTTGCTGATGATGTAGAAGTTACTGAAGATATGGTTCTTGAAGTAACAGCAGAAGATACTACGATAGTAGTAGAATTTACAATCATAATTCAATAAAAAATATATTAACTTAAAAATAAAATTTGATAAATTTAAATCTCCTGAAGATTTTCTTCAGGAGATTTTTTTAATATTTCAACTCATACCATTTGCTGTAGATTTTATCAATTTTAAATCCGTAGTTTTTATACATTTCTAAAGCTGCCTTATTAGTGCTAACAACGATTAACTTTATTTTATTTACATTTTGCTTTTCAAGAATATTAACAGTTCTTTTTAATATTTGAAGTCCGTATCCATTTCCTTGATATTCAGGTACTACTCCAATTGATTCTATTTCTCCATCACTATCATCTTTTAAAATATCATAAAAACCTATAACTTTATTTTTATGTAGTACAATCGACGAATCATAGAATGAGTATTTTTCGTAGTTTTTTAATATTTCTTCCATATCTTCATTTTCTATTGTAGATCCATTGGGGGAATTTCTAAAGGATTGATTATGTGCAAATATATAATCTGATTTATTGTCTTTATTTAAAGGTTTGAAGGTTATATCTTCATCTACTTTTAAACCATCTAGTTTTTTACTTCCTAAATATTTCATTTCTAAAATTTCGTAGGGATTATTTCCCCCTCTTTTTAGAAGAATTTCTTCTATATGAGAATTTTCTTCATTAAATCCTGCTTTTAATGTATGTACCGGTAATTCTTTTGTCTTCTCTTTTATATATTGCAATAAGTAATCTAAGTATTCTTTATCTTCTTTATGACAGGATATATTTGTAATGTAGGCATCTCCACTTATTTTTATAGGTTTTGTAATAAGACCAGCTACTGCTTTGACTAAATTCTTCTCAAGCAAGATAAAGTAATCATTTCCATTATCAAAATGACTACTCTCACTGTGAGTTAAATATTCTTCGAAATTATATATACTGGAAAATTTATTGTACTCTTTAAACAATCTATAGGCATCTTTTTTTTGTCTTTCATTTAGTTGCAAAATATTTTTGATTTCTATCAATTTTTATCCCTCTTTTAAAGTTTTAGCACCGTACAGAGCTTCTTCCCATCTTATCCTTCTTGATTTTTCTTCTTGAGTTTCTAAAAGGTCATTGTATTTTCTTTTTACAGGTTTGTATAGTAATAGAGAAACAATCAATATAAATAATAAATAGTTATAGTCTATGAAAAATTCCTCCAAAGTAACTCTATCATAGGAATAGAGACTTCTTAACTTATTGTAAGTAGAAGTGTGATTACTGCTAATATAATTAGGAAGAAATTCTGTATAGAATTTTTCATCTATATAATATCCCTCTTCTTTAAACATCTGAATATTTCCTTTAATATAAGCATCCATTAAATTTTTAATTTCTGGAGATACACGGCTTAATATTATATATGCTCCACTATCCACACCCTGTGCTATATTCGCCATAAATTCTTTTTTTGAAAATAGAGAATATTCCCTTATAAATCCTTTTTTAAACATACTCCGACCGTATTTTTTTGTGTCTAAATTCGACCAATCGTGAAATGAGTAGCCGTTATCCTTATAAAAGTTTAAGTTCATAGACTCTACCAGTTGACTGAATTCTTTATAAGGAGAATTTTCTGTATCTTTGGAATAATATTTTTCTCTTATATGATAAAATTCATGGGCCAAAACCATTTTTATCCATATTTGTTCTTCATTTGGATTGATATCTACAGCAGCATACATTTCTCTATCATTAATTGTCCCTGCATAATAATCTCCATTTATGTTAATAGATTTGATTAGTATTATATTGTCTATATATTTACTTATAATTTCCTGCGGGTATATTTTTTGAAATTCTTTCAGGTAGTTTTGGGCATAGGAAATATCTTCTTCTTCATAAGTTTTAACTATCCATCCTTCCGATTCTTTTTTATTTAAGAATTGATTTTTATCATATGTAACATTGTAAGATGGATCGAAGTTTTTATTAAACCATGAATAAGATTCACTTTTATCAATATTTTGTTCTTCTGCTAACACTATACTTTGTGATGTAATAATTATAAGAATTAAAATAATCAGCCAAAATCTTTTCACATAATCACTCTTTTCTTTGCTTCTTATTATATATTTACCTGATTTTTTCTTATTTATTATAAATTTTTTTTAATATTTATTCTTCTTAATATATACATCTAGAGCTTCTGTCCCTTTTCTGATAAGGTTAATTATTAGAATTAAAACATATATAGATATTCCTAAGAAAACTAAGTAAATCAATCCAAAAAATGATGAAAAAATATTAAATCCTAACATACTCATAAAAACTCCTTATTAATATAATTTTATTTTTAGTAAATAAACATAATCATTTGATAAAACTTCATCCAAGTATTCATCTGGTTCTATGAAGAAATCATTAGGTATACC
The DNA here is from genome assembly GCA_033549325.1 of Bacillota bacterium. Taxonomy (GTDB): domain Bacteria; phylum Bacillota; class Clostridia; order Tissierellales; family Dethiosulfatibacteraceae; genus UBA8670. The sequence goes on from JAWSUU010000058.1 coordinate 12,342, forward strand.
ATTTATAGTGTTACCATCGTTCCCTACAAAGGCTGCTAAAATATATTCTCCTTTATCTACCTCTATATTTTTTACCGTATCCCAGGTACTAGTTTTACCTATGTCATTTCTCGAATCTATTTTTCCTGTTGATATATCTTTTCCTTCAATAAAAGATATGCTCCAGCTACTATCCTTTTGAGTATTTGACATATTAAACATAATATATTTTTCCATTTCATTATTAACAGGATTTGAAGTTTTTAAAATAGGTCCTATTTTTTCTCCGCCAAGATATTTTTCTATCCAAATATCTATATTTTCCACATCTTTATTCTCTTCATATTCAAATATAAAACTGTGATTAACTCCTGTACCTTTAATTAAAGCTTCTTCTTTATCTGTGAGTTCAGCCTCTTTTATAGTACTTGATTGTACCGGTTCATCACCAGACGAACAAGAAGAGGTTACTAAAATCAAAGCAAAAACTAATAATGTAATTGTAATTTTATTTTTTTTCATAATAAAATTGTGCCTCCAAATTATTTTACTCTAATAATACAATAAATTTCAAGTTTTTAAATTAACTTTTTATTAAAGTTTATAAATTTCATCATGCCAGTAAGCATGTTGAAACTCAGTACTACACTCTAAAAT
>JAWSUU010000059.1:0-12966 GCA_033549325.1 Bacillota bacterium
TTCCAGATTCATAGATTTTCTTACTGCAGATGCTCTTCCGTTTACATTAAGCTTTCTATATATTGAGGTTATATTTTTTCTTACAGTTACTTCAGCAATATAAAGTTCCTTCGATATCTCTTTATTTGTATAACCTTTTACTATTAGTTCCAGTACTTCTTTTTCTCTTTTTGTTATTTTTAGTATATCTTTTTTTACATTAATGAAATCAGAAAGATTTTCAATATGTTTTTCAGTTTTTAAAATTAATTCTTTTATATATTTTTTATTTTCATAATTTTCTTCAATCCTTTTCAAAATATCAATTATACTATTTCTGTATTCTATAAAAATAGTTGTTAATCCATCCGCTTCTCCCAAATTTAAAGCTCTAATCATATACTCTTCAGCTTTTTCAAAGTTATAAAGATGTGACTGGGCAATTGATCTTAAAATGTTTTTATGAATAACTCCCAAAACATTTCCAAAAGTTGAAAAAACTTCCTCCATTTCATCACACAAGACATCTAGTTTAATATACTCCTTTTCTTTTAGCAGGTATTTACCGTAAACTAAATAGTTATATCCCATGCCCTGATACAGTATTTGACTGATATCCATCTCACCGTTTTTTATCCAATCTGGTAAATAGTCATGTTTTTCCATTAGGTTATCAATATAGCTTATTACTAAATCATATGTGCTTACTAGTATAGCTGTTCTGCCTCTATTTGATTCGTCTTTTAATTCATTTAATATCTCTTCTGCCTCTTTAAAATCACCTTTAAGAATTTTAGTTCTTGCCAAATTATATTTTGCAGAAATTATAACTTCTTCCTGATCTAAACTTTCTGCTTTATACAATGCTTTGTAAGAATGAATTGATGATTTATCCAAATCTCCTGTTTCTAAATAGTATTCAGCTTCAACCAAATCATCAAAACCTTTGCCACATCCTGAAGCTATTTCTGTGTAATAATTAAACATTTCAACAACACACTTCTTTATGTCTTTAAACTTACCTTTTTCACAGTAATACAAGTATAGAGCATGAGGCGAACCAAATGTAATAATCTTTTGATCATCAGCAATTCTAGATTCTCCCTCTAAAATTTCATTAGCGGTTTTTAGCCTTTTTCTCATATTCCAAGGGTTATTAAATTCAGTGTACGCTTTTATTAACTCTACTTCGCCTTTTATTTGTCTTTTGACTTTATCTTCTAGTTTTTTATCTATTAAATAATTTCTTTCAAAGACATCCAGCAATCTTAACCCTTCATAAGAATCTATATTAGTTGTATAAAATCCTATATAAGCCAAATATGAAAAAAGATGTTCATATTTATATTTCTCAGGTATTAATTTAAAAGTTTCTAAAACAAAGTCTTGATTATTGTCAAAGATAATATTAATTCTTGGTTTTTCAAATTCTTCTAAAACTAAACTGTACTCTTCTATTTTTAGAAAAAAATTAATGCCAGTCATTATGTCTTCATTTTCAATATACCATTTGCCCATTCTCTTTAAATATTTATTGATTTTATTCTTTGAAGTAAGAACTGTATTTTTCTTTATATAGTTTCTAAAAATATTATGGAATCTATATACTTTTTCTTTTTCATCATATCTTATAAAAGCATTTTCTAAACTTAATTCATACAGTACTTCTTTAATGCCTTTATTTTCCAATATATATTCAGCTTGTTCTGCTGTAAATTTATCCAAAATACTTAATATACTCAAAATTTCTATCTCTTTATTATCGTATCTATTCATTACAGTTTGTTTGATTAAATTTTCGATACCTTTTTCATACTCAATAAAACCTATCTTGTTATAATTTTTAAAAATTAGATATACAGCTGTTATCCAGCCTTCTGTTATTTTATATATTCTATCTATTTCCTTATTATTCAAATCAATTTCATTTTCAGAAAAATATTCTTTAATTTCACCCTTATTAAGTTCATAGTCGATCCCTCTTATTCTGTAGCAGAAACCTTTTAATTCCAACTCGTCAATATTAAAAGAAGGAACTGTTCTTGAAAGTACAAGTACATGTAAACCCTGTATATTTTTTTTGACCAACCTTTCCATAAGTTTATCAAATTCAGAAGAATTTAAATTGTGATAATCATCAAATACTAGTACCGTTTCTGTTAAATAAGTGAAGTCTTCAATTATCTTTATTACCTTATCTCTAACGCTTCCGTTTTGCGGAAAACCTAAAGCTCTAAGTTGTTTTCCTAAATCAGGAACTGTTGTAGAAACTTGTTTTGTTATTGAATCCCAGATATATTCTTTACTGGATTCTTTGCTTTCTATTGATATCCATAAATGTCTTATATCATTACTCTCAAGATAATTTCTAGCTGAAACTGTTTTACCAAAACCCATAGAAGCTATCCCTAAAACAAGAGGATAATCTAGAATATTTTTGTGTTTTTCAAAAAGTACTTTTCTTTTTAGTAAAAATTTCATCTCCATAAAGAATATCTCCCATGCTAATTAATCTTAAGTATTTATTATACCATCAATATATAATGAACTCAATTGCTTAAATTTTAAACTATTCCTCTGTGTTTTCATGATGAAATATAAACAAATTTATTGTTATATCTCATTTTCTTTGTTATAATAATTGTAGAGAAAGTAACATTTCAAGGAGGTGCTGTATGTATATGACTGCTAAGCAGCAAGAACCCAAAAATAGAAAAATTATTAGTGTATCAAAAAAAAGACAAATAACTATTCCACTTAAGTTTTATGAGCATTTAGACTTAGATAAAGAAGTTGAATGTTCTTTAGAAGATGGAGCAATAGTAATTAGACCTTTAAAAAGAGAACCCGTTGAATTTTCTGTTGAAATACTCAAAGATTTAATTTCTCAGGGATATAGTGGTGAAGAACTTGTAAAGGAATTCGAGAAAAGTAGTGAATATATTAAGAAAGCAGTTGATAATCTAATAGAAGAATCCGAAGAGATATCTTCTGGTAAAAAGAAAGCTTCTACCTTTGAAGAGGTCTTCGAATCGGAGGATTCTTAATGTATAAAATATTATTCAACCCAGGCTCCGAAAAATATTTTAAAAAGATAATAGAAAAACCGTTAAAAGAAAAATATAAATCAGCTTTTTTAAAGTTAAGAAAAAATCCATATATAGGCAAACCTAAAAAAGGTGATTTATCAGGTATTTACGGTTATGACGTTAAGTACAATGGTAACAACTACGAAATCGCATATACAATTAATGAAACTAACGGCAAGAAAATTATCGTTCTTTTAGCTGGAAGTCGGGAGAATTTTTATAAACAACTAAAAAGGTACATAAAGTAAATTTAAACCCCTTATTTCAATTTGTCAATTAATTTGAAATAAGGGTGTTTTATTTACTTCTTTATTTCAAATTCAACACAGGTGAACTTTACCTTTTGCTATTTAATAGTATTAGTAAGTATTTCCATTTTACTTGGATTATTAGAAAAATAATTATACAGTTCTGTAAATCTAAGAAGTTCTCCTTCTGATGTGTAATTCTGTTTATGATTAGCTATGAATTTTTTTATGAAGGTGTCTTTTTTACTGAAAACTAAATTTAAGCCAGTATTAAAAGTTACATCGTGATATTTAATAAGTCTGGTATACATATATATATCATCGAAATTACTATTTCCGCTCAATGCGATATCAACTATTTTATATTCTTCCCCTGTAAATATTTCTTCAAGATACACATATCCTTCAATCCTGTCAGTTTTTGTAATTTCAAACATGCCTATCCTTGAATCTAACATGCTATGTAAAAATTCTACCTTTTCCGGTTTTCTATAACGACGAGATTGAATAAAATCTTCAGTAATGCAGTTCATATTTGGGAACGCTTTATATATTAATAAATCATAAAAGCCTTGAGCACCTTCTCTTGTTTCCATATTAAAACCAGTTTCAATTAAGTTAAGATTTTCATTACTATTGACCTTTGTTTTGATATTGTCAATATTATTATCTATCTTTAAATCGAACTTATCAGCCTGATGGTAATTAATCATAGTATCTATAACTTTTTTATGCATCCTTCTAATCTTATAGTATTCTTTTATGTGTGATTTTTGGTCTAATGTGATCCTTCGAAGATTCGTTATAGCCTGAAATAAAAATGCTGACTCATCAAGATTTTCAGATGAATTTAAGATATAATCTTCAAACTCTTTCAAGTTATCTTCTTTAAGGTCTTTCATCACTTCAACACTATTATTTTTCTTATAGCAGCACTTTTTATATTTTTTACCGCTTCCGCATGGACATGGGTCATTTCTTCCTATTTTCATAATTCTTACAACCTTCCCTTAATATAATTAATCTATATTTTATAGTTTTTTATCATTAAAATCAAATTTAAATATTTTTCAACAATAAATTGATTTACTCTACCAAAGTTTAGTATAATTGAATTATATCTAATGAAAATAAATGAGACAATTATCTCATTAAAATCAAATTTTAAAAAAGAAAGGTAAATCCAATGAGAAATAAATACGATGAAATTGTAAAGCACATTCCAAATCTAAAGGATCACGGCCACTTATATATGTACTACGGGACTCCCTACTCTGATGAATGCGATATTTATGAAGATTATAATGACGATGGTTACCTTATTGTATCTCAAGAATGTGACAGTCTATGTAGGGCTATCGCTGATAAGTTTGAATATGATTACGAATGGCTTGATATTTTAGATGAACATGAAATTGTCTTTGAAAAAATCTTTGATATTAATATTGAAAAGCAGGATATAGATGTAGTTATAGCTCTTCTATTATATCTAGTTGGAAGCATAACTTATGAAGATAAATTCATAGATGCCTTAAACAATAATTGCTTAATTCGACTAATAGAAAGGTTAAAATATTTTGAATAAAGAAGCCATATGATATAAAATAATTAAAATAATATAAATTTTATCAACCTACAAATAGGAGTGAAAATAATATGAATAAAAAAGAAGCAAATAAAATTTTTGAAAAATATAACAGCAAATCAGATGTTGTCAGGTGCCCTTATGGAAGAGCTGGTGTTCGAAAGTTGCTAGATACTTATGCTGTAGCAGCAGTAAATTTATATGGTATTATAAGCAAAAAAGATTTAGTTGAAATTTTCAACAAACAGAATGAAGAGCAGACGACAGTAGAAGAAATCTACATCCTTCTTTTACCCCTTGTATTAAAGGAGAGATGGTACGGTTTCTATAAGGATTATATTGTACATTACTGGTTTTTTGATGACTTTGAACAAGCCGATAATTTGCTAACTCACCATGCTGAAAAGCCACGATATGTACCTAATAAAGAAGAATTCCTTAAATATAAAAATGAAGATTATGAGGATAATGATAGCTGGTGGGATGTACGCAGATTTTTGTGGGATGTTTTTGGTTATTCTCGAGATGCTTCACAAGCTTATTGGGAAATTAAAGATTACATGATTTACAGTGATGGAATAAGTGAGTTAGGTCCTATATTAGATAAATATAATCTTAGGTTCACCAGTGAAAAACAGCTGCAAAAATTCATTGATCTTTTAATGTCAGCAAAAAACAACACTAGGACATGGTTAAATAATGGACACACTCCTGTAGAACTTCATGAAATTTTCAGTAAAAGAGATGAAACCACTCTTGATTTTCCAATAAGAAGAGAAGAAAAAATAGGTCGAAATGATCCCTGCCCCTGCGGTAGCGGTAAAAAATACAAGAAATGCTGTGGTAGATTTGAAAATACTAAGTCGGCACAATTAAGCTCAGAAGAATGTCAAGAATTCTATGAAACCTGGTATGGGCTTATGGGCTTTATTAATGAAAAATTAAATGTGGTTGATTCAAATATTAAAGCTGAATATCCGAATGATGTTAGTGATGAAATTATACATAAAGTTAGAGAAATATTATGGGAAAATCCAGAACTTATTGATGAATATATAAGTGAAACTAATCTTGATAAGGAAAAAGTCGATGTTTTAAAACTATGGAAAACTAATCATAAAAAAGGAATGTTTATTTTACTAGAATATCAGCAGGATTATGCCGTTGCACTAGCTCCTAATGAAAAAGGAGAAGATAGACTCTACGGGATAAAAGGAATAAGCAATTCCATATCAAATGTATTAAGAAGACCTTTACCTTTGACAATAGAAACCGTAATACTTTCATTTAAAGGGAAAATTATCTACGATAGTTTTATGATTCCAATGCCTGTAACCTATGGAAAAGGAGCAAGAGCAGCATTTAAAGAAATGTATGATAATGCAAAAGAGCATGGAATTATTACAAGTTTAGAATGAAATTAATTCAAACAGTAACACAGGGGGTTTTTTCACTGGTTTCGGACTGTCCCCTCGTGTTATTTTCATTTCGTGTTCCTCTTAACCATTGTTAACTACTGCCCAACTATCGTTCTAAACTTCCTGCTTCTTCAACATTCTATTCACAGCCAGTCCTAGCCCTACCATAGTGTAAAAGAGAGGTGCTACGGATATAATCTGGTCGTTAAATATTCCTGCTGCCAAGTAGGACATCACTCCTACAAAGGCTCCTACTCCTATATATTCTAAAAATGTATTTAACTCTCTATTTATATATAATTTAATACTTTCTATAAAATACATTAGATATAAAGCAAGTAAACCTATAAGTGAAATCACACCGGTATTTATACCAATCTGTAGATACATACTATGAGGTTTGTCTACTATCATCCTGTGACTAGAAAAAGAGTTAAGCTTTCCTACGTAATCGTGCTGTGGAAATTCTAATACGTAGGTATCCGGTCCGTAACCTATAAGTAAAGTATCTTTGAGCATTGGTATACTCCTGGACCATATGTATCCTCTTGATGATGCAAATTTCTCCCTACCTTCAAATATATCTAAGTAAGGTGGATACTCAGTTTTTTTAATTACACCGCTGGAGCCAGCCATCATAAATCCTTCATCCATAAAGTATATGGCCATGGATTTTTCATAAGCTTCTATTATAAATCTATTTCTATCTGTTTCTAGTTTAGCTGTAAAGTCTTTATACTTATCATCTTCAAAGGTTATATTACCATCGTCATCTACATCCACTTTAAGTCTCTCTCCATCAAGATCGTAAAACAAAAGCTCTTTGTCTTCACTAAGTTCAGCTTTTAATGATTCTTCATTGGTTACTATAGCTACAGAATTACCTTCGAATTTAATATCCTCAAATCTAACATCAGTCTCTAGAATTTCTTCAAGTCTATCTCCTTCTGCAAAAGGATTAAGTCTGGAAAACTGTCTTAAAACTCGACCATCTGATACGGTGTTCATATGTGCTACCATTATTACAAAAGCTACTAAAAGTATGAGAATTTTTCTCAAGTCTTCTTTTATCTTTTTTCTATATAGTATAACTGATAAAACTATTCCAAAAGTAAGTCCCAAATATCCTGCCCTTGAGTTGCATCCTATCCACACAAAGAGCATAAGCAGTGCAAATAAGAAGGATAGTATCTTAAATGCTATCTTTTTACTGTATAGGTATATAAAGACTCCTACAGGAACTAAAAGAGCTGCAAAGCTCCCCACGAAGTTGGTGTTGTACATGGTTGCATAGATAGTATAATCAGAAAATGTAAACTTCAAATTCTCCGCCATATATTCAAGGTTTTCAGGAAGTATTAAAAGTCTACCTATAGTCGTCTTGAAAAAATCAAAACCAAAGTACTGAGTAATTCCTAATATCCCTATTGCAGTAGCGGAAAATATAAAAGCTCCTAAAATCAATTTAACCTGTTTTTCATTCTCCACATAGTTATACAAGGCAAATATCATAAAGCCGTAGCCTATCATTACCCAAACCCCTTGAAACTGCTCTATAAATCCTCTGTAAGAAATCATAAAGTAGTCCGACAATAGATAGGAAGCTAATACAAAAACTATATAAACAGCTATGGGTATATAGTACTTAGTTTCTTTAAATTCTATTCTTCTTCTAAACTTTAGTATAAGCAAAATAAATACAGAAACAAAAGCAGATACTGAAAATATTATATACTTATAGTAGCTGAAAAAATCCAGTCCTTTAGTACCACCCTTCCAGTGAAGCGCTTCTATTTCATACAAGGACACTTCTTTAGCAAAGGTAATCAAAGGAACTACTGCCACTATAATAAGTATAGGAATGAAAAAGTACCAAGCTAGAGGCTTTTTCTCCGGCTCTAATTCAACTTCCTCTACTTCTGCATCTTCCCCTTCTTCTAATTCAACATCTTCCAAGTTGATATTATCTTTTTCATCAACCATAAATACCCCCATTTAGATACTTTCTACTATTGCTTAACTATTGCTTCGTAAGCAGACGCTTTATTACCAATCGACTTTCAGTCTCTTGGGAAAGCTTTGCATGAGACCTGCTACTATTTATTCTATAAATAGGCTAGGGCTTCATATTGCTCAACCATCGTTTAACTATTGTTTGTCGATTGCTCTACTATTGTTTAACCATTGCTTAACTATTGCTCAACTATTGTTTACTCTCAAAATCCTATTAACTGCCAGTCCCAGACCAACCATCACATAAAATAGCGGAGCTACAGATATAATCTGATCATTAAACATTCCTGCTGCCAGATACCCCATTACACCAGTAAACGCACCTACACCTATATATTCCATAAATGTATTTATATCTCTTTTAAAATAAACCTTAAAGCTATCCACCGTATACATAACAAATACAGCAAGTAAGGATACCAAAGATAAAACTCCAGTGTTAATACCTATCTGCAGATACATGTTGTGAGGCTTATCTACTATAGTTCTGTGACTTGTAAAAGAATTAAGCTTACCTACGTAATCGTACTGTGGAAAAGCCATAGGATAGGCATCAGGTCCGTATCCTGCTATTAAAGTCTCCTTTAAAATCGGCACACTTCTAGACCATATATATCCTCTTGATGAAGCAAATTTCTCATATCCATCCATACTTTCCAATCTCGGTGGATAGTCGGTTGTCTTAAGTACATTACCTATTCCGGCAATTAAAAACTCATCTCTACCATAGAAAACCATGAATTTTTTACCGTAGGCTGTTATATTAATTATACTGCTGTCGTGATTCAGTTCTGCCTTAAAATTTTTATATCTTTCATCTACAAATGATACATTTTTACCCTCGGTAATATCTATTTCTAAAGGCTCGTTACTATCATCATAGAATTTAAACTGATTACCCTCTAATTGAGCTTTTAAAGATTGTCTGTTTGTTTCTATAGTAATAGAATTTTCTTCAAGCTTTATATCTTCCCATCTTAGAGAATTTTCCTGAAGATCTTCCAGTCTGTCGAACTCATTAAAAATATTAAGTCTAGAAAACTGTCTTGCTACTCTACCATCGGACACTGAGTTAAGAGCAAATATCACTACTGCGAAAACAACTAATATTATCCCTACTGCCTTGATATGGTGAACAATTTTCTTTCTGTAAAGTATCAGCATAAATATAAATCCTACACTAAATCCTAAATATCCCGCCCTTGAATTTGATCCAATCCAGGTAAATATCATTAGTGCTGAAAATAGTCCTGTAAGGACTTTATACTTTAACTCTTTAGCATATAAAAATAGTGATAATGCAAAGGGTAAAAGCAAAGCTGAAAAACTTCCAACAAAGTTGGTATTGTACAATGTAGCATATATAGTATTCTTAGCAAAGGTAAAGTTAAGATCAGGAGCTAAATGCTCAAGTCTACCTGGTAGTATAAGTTCTTTCCCAAAGGTGGTTTTAAACAAATCCGCACCTAAATACTGCCCCATACCTATAATTCCAATAAATACTGCTGAAAATATAAATCCGTAGGTTAAAAGCTTAACCTGTTTTTCTTCCTCCACATAATTATATACAGAAGCTATAACTAGAGCATATCCTATCATGACCCATACTCCCTGAAACTGCTCTATGAATCCTCGCCTAGCTACTACAGGATAATCGGAGACCATAAAAGAAACAAGTACTCCAAAGCCGTATAGAAGTAGTGGGATATAGTACTTAGTCATCTTAAACTTAAACTGATTGGTAAGTCTTAGCATAATAAGTACAATAAATGAAATATAAGCCATCACTGAAAAAATCACAGACTTATAATAACTAAAAAAGTCTATGTTAGTTTCTGCTCCTTTCCAGTGTAAAAGTTCTTCACCTTCTATAGTTAGTACTTTTCCAAATACTATTAAAGGAACTATCCCTACTATTACTAATAAAGGAATAAAATAATACCATTCTAGTGGTTGATATTTTTTTGTTGATTTTCTTCTTTTCTTTTTATTTCTCGCCATAACACACCTCTTATGTTTTCTGTAATTTAAATACAATAAAAATTATATCATAATGCCGTTATTAATTCTATGACAATCAAAGTAAAGATAAAAAAAGTTGCAGTGATATTTCTGCAACTCTTACCTAAACAGACTTCTTTTGCCAATCATCTTTCCTTTCAGTCTGATTCTTGGAAGTCAGGTTGTATGAGACCTGCCTCTATTTTCTTCGAAAATAGGGCTAGGGCTTCTCACAGACTTCTTTTGCCATTCATCCTTCCTTTCAGTCTGATTCTTGGAAGTCAGGTTGTATGAGACCTGCCGATATTTTCTTCGAAAATAGGGCTAGGGCTTCAATTAAATCAAATCATCTGTATAAAACCCGTCTACACCTTTTTCTTCCAGTTCTAATGCCTGAGCTTCATCGTTTATAGTATGAGTGTATATAAAAGTTCCTGTTTCTTTAATTTTTTCTACAAAACTATCATTCAATCTTTCAACAGGCATGGTGACAGCCAATAGATCGTTGTGCTTTATAAAATCAACTATTTCATCCTCAGTATTGCTGGATTTGTATAATGTATAGATCATATTTTCATAACCGTGGTATTCAGCAAGTCTTAACTCATCCATGTAGTATATCTGTGGTATGATTCTATCTTTAATCTCCGGATGTCTTTCATCTATTATTCTAAGAAGCTTCATATTCTCTTCTTTTATATCCGTGACTATATATACATCTTTATATTCTTCCATCCATTTTGCTAAATCTTCTAAGGTTAAATGAGTCCATCCATTCATCATAGTAAAGTTTTTAAATTCTTCGTAGGAATGCTGTTCTCTTTCAGCTCCGAAAAACTTCTCAACAAATCCATCCCAGCTGTGAAGAAGCACCGGCTCTTCATCGGTAGTCCATTCAAAATCAACTTCTATAAATCTAAAGCCTTTATCATAACTTAACTCCATCGCATCCATACAATTTGTGTAGGTCTCTCCGTCGATTCTTCCACCGGCATGGGCTATATATTTCTCCGGAGTTAATCCGATATCTTCCATATCAATGTTTGATAAACTCCTACCTTCTTCAACCACCTGTCGTATAATATCATTTTCAAGTATATATACAGACTCGTTAAGTAGTTTTAAAGCTTTTTCATAGCCTTCTCTGCATTCTTCTACGTCTACTGATTCTCCCGTTTCTTTATTCCAGGCTCTGCTGTTCTTAAAAATTCCATCCCTTGACATTTCAAATACTACTTCATCATCAATATAAGAACCTTTAATCATATATGTTTGAGAAATTACAAATCCTTCGTCAGCATTAACTAGATCCTGACCGAATACTACAGGATTCTTGCTTTCTACTCCCATTAGATTTAAAATAGTAGGCATAAAATCTACATGTCCTCCGGCAACTTCTACAGTCTCATTAATATCTTTTCCCGGAATATTTATAACTAAAGGTATTTTTAACATCTCATCATAGTCGTAGGTCTTGCCTATAAATTCAGATATTCTATCGTTTATCCTTCTATCATTCATGGTAATGCCGAAGTGATCTCCGTATATGGCTATAATAGAATTATCGTACATTCCTTCTTCTTTTAAGTCTTCTATAAACTCACCTATAGCTCTATCGGTATAATTAGCAGCTTGGAGATAGTCACCAAATAAGGTACCTTCATCTCTTCCTTCAAGATCTAGTGCCTTTTCATGTTCCGGAAGATTGAATGGACCGTGACTGGTTAGAGTGATAAGCATACTGTAAAAAGGCTGATTAAATTCCTTCATATAATTAATAGACTGATTGAAAAACTCTCTATCTCCTATGCCCATTATAAGTCTTTCTTCAAAATCATAATCTTTTTCGCTGTAAAACTCATCAAATCCCTGAGCAGGATAGGCATTATCTCTATTCCAAAAGTCTCCTTTATATCCGTGTAACGCTGTAGTAGTATATCCTTCATCTTTTAATATCCAGGGTAAACCGTGGAAATAACTATCTTGATATAATTCATTAGCCTGTCCGTGAATAGGCGCATATATTGAATTATTGCTTACAAATTCAGTATCTGAGGTGTTACCCTTACCCAGCTGCTGGTAGTAGCTGTTAAAATACAAACTGTCTTCAGATATTAATTTATTTATATTAGGAGTAATCTCCTGATTGTTATACTCTCTATTTACAACCATATCCTGTAAAGACTCAACTTGAATCACAATAAGATTTCTACCTTCTGCTAATCCCAAAAGTTTATCATTACCTTCTTCATCATCATTTAAAAAGGTAAATTCATCTACCTTATGAACATCTACCTCTTCTCCTACTACAAGTCCGTAAGCATCTTTAATATAGTAGTTGAAAAACTCTCTATTACCTACACTTTCTATATCGCTGTTTCCAAAAGGATTGATTAGGGTAAAGCTGATTATAGATCCGACGGTTAATAAAGGCAAAGCTTTAAATTTAAATAATTCCACATCGTCTTTAATTTTAAATATTAAAAATCCAACAAGAATTATATCTAAAAATACCAGTAGATGTTTAAGTTCTACTATTACAAATAAAATGTTCAGTACTTTCATGAATTCACTTATATATCTAAAATATGCTAGTTTAAAACTATCATTAAAATACTTTAGATAAACTACAT
>JAWSUU010000060.1:0-12942 GCA_033549325.1 Bacillota bacterium
TGCTTCTCATTTTGCCAGACAGGAAGCAGTGATACTGTTTTCGCTAATTTTTAGTTTTTACTATTACACTAAACACAAATCCTCTATGAAAAAACCTATTTTTTTAGGGATAGTAACAGGTTTAAATATAGGAATTCATCCAAATAGTTTATTCATAGCTGCCTTAGTAGGATCTTTATATCTTTTCGATGTTATATTTTTAGAAAAGTCGAAATTGAAGGAACTAATGATATATATCTTCGTGACAGGGATTTTTGCTGCTACATTTATAGCTACTAACCTTTATTTTGATCCAAACTTTTTCAGCAATTATAAAGAATTTGGAGATCAATTTAATGTATTTGCCCAACCTGCGGATAGAATTAGCGAAATTAGAAATTTTTATCTTAAACTGTATTATCAGGTTAGCGGAACTTATTATATTCCTAACATAAAATTTCAAATGTTGTTTTTTCCTGTCGTATTAGTTTTCAGTATAGGAAAAATAATTTTTACGAAAAATTTTTTAAAGTATAGAGTCATGGGCTTAACTATATTTGCTATAATAGCAATCAATATTACATACATAGTCATTGGAAGGTATAATCAGACGAGTATTATTTTTGTATTTCCATTTTTTTGGATGTTACTTGTGCTAAATGTGAAAAATATTAAGTACAATAATATACTTTTATTATCAATTGCTCTACTAGTTCTTTTTATTTCGATATTCAATATAACTCCCTTTTTAAATAGTGATTACGAAAACTATCTTGAAAATATCAGTAGTTATGTGGATGATGACGAAGTAGTTTTAGTAAATTTAAATACAGAGTATTATTTTAGTAATAATTCTCTGTATGATTATCGAAATTTGCATTATTTGAAAGAAAATAATATGACTTTTTCAGAGTATGTAGAGAAAAACAACATAAAATACATTATATATCCTGAAGAGATGGATTTCATTTACAATACAAGGCCAGTATGGAATTTTATCTACGGTAATTTGTACTATTATTATGAAGATATGCAGCATTATTTAGAAAACAATTGTCAGTTGGTTTATCGTTTTGATAGTCCTTATGCTATGAGGTTAAGTATGTATATGTATAAAGAGTCTTGGTCTGTGAAGATTTATAAAGTTATTAATTAATAAAAATATTTACATGAAAAATTTCATTAATATTTTAGTTCCGGTTATAGCTCCTAAAAACATGAAAATTCCGTAAATCCAACCTGATAATGATAGTGATGATATACCACTGTATAGAGCTCCGATATTACATCCGAATGCAATTCTTGCACCATATCCCATAAATAATCCACCTATTACTGCCCCTAGAACCTGTTTTCTGTTTTTAACTTTTTTAAATTTAAATTCAGAGGCAGCTAAAGTTGATATTAAAGCGCCAAATATTATTCCAATATTTCTCATGCTTTCTGGGCTGTTGAAAAAATTTTGGCTGCTATCAAGATTAAAATGTGAAACCTTAAAATAATGCCAGTTTTCTACGCTACCACCAAAAGCTTCAAAAATCCATGCTCCCCAATTCGCCAAAACTCCTGAAACTCCCCAGGCACTGCCGGTAACAGCAAAATTGATAATTTGGAATGCAGAAAGAAGAATTGCACCAACAAAATACGGGTAGGATTTTTTAAAAAAATTATTATATTTTTTGCTTTCGTTAATTTTATCAAATATTTTCAATTTTACCCCCAAAATATAAATTACTAAAGTTTTTTTTCTTCCCATTTTTTTGCTATTAAGTATATTATTAGAATAATAAGTAAATTAACTAAAAGTCCACCAATCCAACCAAATATATCAGGCAAGAAAACTCTGAATCCTTTTGAGATAAAATTTTCTTCCCACCATTCAAAATCATGTGCTCCCCATAATGAACCTACTATAAAAAAGACAAGGGTAATCATTTGTAATTGAAAGCCTTCTCCTATTCTCATAAAGGTCCCGGAAGCGCATCCACCGGAAATAACCATCCCTATACCAAAAATAAAGGCTCCTATAACAGTTGCAATACTAATAGGAACAACAAAGTTCATACCTGGTATATCATTCCCGTTAATGTAATTTAAATATTTTATTATAGTAAATCCAATAGAAGTCAAAGCAAAAGCTAACAATAATGCTCTAGTTAAAGCTGTAGAGCCTGTTAAGTAAGGATCTCTAAATGATGCAGTAAAACAAAATCTAGATCTTTGAAGTACAAATCCAAATCCTAAACCCATAAGCCAGTAAAAAGACAAATTAAATGACTTTGTATATAAAAATATCCAAAAAATAAATGCCAAAATAACGCCCCCTAGGGCGTAAGGTATCTGATTTTTAATTATGTATTTATTCTTATTGATTTCATCATTCTTTTGTCTTTTATCAGAATTCAAATTCTCACCTCTAAGGTTTAATCAAAATATTACATTATATAAGTGTATTTTTAGTCTAACATAGTTTTCTTTTTTTTAAAATATTTGGTATAATATTTTAATAACATAAGCTATAAAAAGGAGTTATTAAATGCATATAGAATATTTTAATTATTTTTATCAAGTTGCTAAAGTTAAAAGTATTTCAAAAGTAGCGAAACAAATACATATATCCCAGTCGGCTTTATCACAACAAATCCAAAAATTTGAAAATAGTGTAGGTTACCAGCTGTTTAAAAGAAGTAATAAAGGTGTAGAATTAACAGAGATGGGTGAAATAGTACTACAGTACAGTGAAAATATCTTGAACACATATAAAAAAATGATGAATGATTTAGAAAAAGGAAGTAATATATCAAATACTGTTGCACTCCAAGCCTGTCATTCAATTTCTCATTATGCTCTACCCTGCAGTATTTATAAAATAAAAGAGAAATATCCATATCACCAATATGAATTGACTACAAGTTCTTCAGATAAAATAAGAAGCAGCGTCGAAAATAATATTTGTGATATTGGCTTTGTATACGGTAAAGGTAGTGAAGAGAATTTAGAATATTATGAAGTTGGTCATAATAAATTTGTTTTGACCTCATCATTTTATTACGAAACTCCAAAAGAAATCACAGTGGAAGACCTTAAAAACTACCCTATAATATCTATGTCCTACGATGATCAAATAACTACATCATTTGAAGAAAATTTAAATGACCAGGGTGTTGATTATGATGATTTAAATATTATATTTACTTTAGATTCTATAGAAGCGATAAAGGCTTCGTTAAATAGAAAGCACGGCTTAGCTCTATTACCTTATATATCCATTAAAGAAGAATTGTATAAAAAAACATACAAGATTATTCAGGTTAAAGATTTCCAGATGAATATTAAGGTTTACATGGTAACAAGAAAGGAAAGTAAAAACAGTAAAGCTGTAACTGAATTTTCTAATTTATTTAAGAAGATAGGAAAAGATAGTTTTTGCTAAGGTTTTGAAATTCTTATTTCCCAAACACCATTCATAACCTCTGCTGTTTCAACTTTATATTTTTTGTATTTATTAGTTACAGATTCCACCGTACAGCTGTGATCAGTGACAACTTCTAACACTTCCCCTTCAGGAAGAGTTTTAAGTTGTTTTTCTATTTTTATTATTGGAACGGGACATATATCGCCGAAACAATCAATTTTTATCAATACAATCACCTTCAATTTTATTTATTTTATTATAAATTAAAATTGTAATTATGTAAATGATAGCTTGTTATTTTTTACTAATATAAATAATAAAAAGTAGGTATTTTCATGAAAGAAAAATTTTCTATTGTCATACCAGTTTATAATGGGGAAAATTCATTAGAACAACTTTATATGAAAACTCTTGATGAGTTGAAAAAATTAGAAAAAGATTACGAATTTATTTTTATAGATGATAATAGTATAGATTCTAGTTTTAAAATTATTGAAAAACTATGTCAAACAGATAAAAATGTTATCGGAATTAGACTAAATAAAAATTACGGTCAGCAAAATGCTGTATTCTGCGGTTTAAAACATTCCCATGGCGATTATATTATAAATATGGATGATGATTTACAGCATAATCCTATATACATAAAGGATATGTACAGTAAATTGAAAGAAGGTTATGAAATAGTTTATGCTGTTACAAAGGTTAAATATCATAAGTCTTATAGAAACTTTGGTTCAAAGCTTACTGATAAATTATTTAACATTTTATTGAAAAAACCTAAAGCTAAACGAGTAAGCAGCTACAGAATAATGAAAAAAGAATTAAAGGATATAATTATTAAAGAAAAAAAAGCATACAACTATATTTCTGCAAGTATACTTAAACACAGTAAAAACATTGGTAATATACATTATAAGCACTCTACTAGAAAATACGGTAATTCAAACTATACTTTTTTTAAGCAACTTAAAATTTTTATAAGGATATTCTTATACTACTCAGATATTAGCCTATTTAAGGTTTTTTTAAGCAAAGAAGAACCCTTCACAATAAAAACAATAATAAATTATAGAAAGGAATCTTAATTATGAAATTCTTAGTATTAGGTGCTGGCAGCTGTCAACTTAATTTAATTAAATATTTAAAAAATAATAGTCATGAAGTAGTTGTTACTGATTATTTTAAGGATTCAATAGGAAAAAAATATGCAGACAATTCTGAGATGATAAGTACTTTTGATTTAAAGGGAATATTAGAAATAGCTAAAATACATAAGGTTGATACTATATTAACGGCGGGTACTGACCAACCTGTTTATTATGCGGCTAAAGCATGTAAAATTCTTAATCTACCCAATTATATAAGTTCTGATTTAGCACTTAAAGTTACTGACAAAAAAAAGATGAAGGAAACCTTTCAAAAGAATAACATTCCTTCTGTAAAATATAAACTTATAAGGAAAAACGAAAATATTGAATCACTAGAAGAAGATTTTTTTCCTGGAGTTATCAAGCCTTTAGATAGCCAGGGACAGAGGGGAGTTTTATATGTCAAAGACAAAAATGATTTAAAAACTAAAATTCATATCCCTTTTAATTTTACCGAGCAATCAGAAATACTTCTAGAAAAATACTACAAAAACGACGAAATTACTGTTTCCGGATGGGTTTTGAAAGGAAAAACTAAAATACTTTCAATTAGCGACAGAGTTACTTATGATAATTTCCCTCATATTGGAATATGTATATCCCATAATTATCCTACTAAACACTATGAAAATCATTCCTCAGAAATTATTGAAATAACTAAAAAGATTGTTAATGTATTTAATATAAAAAAAGGTCCTATTTATTTCCAAATGCTAATCGGTGATGATGGCATTAAGGTTAATGAAATCGCATGTAGAATAGGAGGCGCCTTTGAAGATGTGTACATACCTTATGCAAGTGGAGTGGATATGAGTGATCTATTGATTAAAGACTCACTTAATCTTTCTCAGGTTCAAAACCTTAAACCTAATTCTGTATCTGAAAATGTAAAAATTTCAGTTCAACTGTTTTTTGCTAAACCCGGTAAAATATCATATCTATCATCTTTAGATGAATTAACAAAAGAAGGATTGATTCTAGAAGGAAGATTTAATTTTAAAGTAGGAGAAGAGATCAAAAAAATAGAAAATGCCACCCAAAGAGCAGGACATTTTATTGTATCTTCAACAGATAAAAACAATTTGTTGAAAAAAGTTGATGAAATTTTTCAAAATATTAAAATACTGGACAAAAAAGGAAATAATTTAATTATACCTTACAGTCACTATGAATTAAGATGAGATGTATCATTGTAGATTATTTCTTTAAAGTTTTCTCCGTCATAATCATATAAAGATAAACTGCAATTATCAACAACATTGTTAAACCAGGTACTTCCATCAGGTTTATCAAACATTTCAGCTACAATACTTCTAATTGTACCGCCGTGAGCCACTACTAAGATATCTTTTCCTTCATGTTTTTCTAAAATTTCATGAAATCCTTTTGTTACTCTTTTATAGAAAATCTCTAAGGATTCTCCATCAGGATAAATGAATCCAAATGGATTTTCTCTTATTCTATCCTTGACACCTGGGTTTTCTCTCCAAATATCTTCAAATCTATTCCCCTGAAACTCTCCACAATTTATTTCTTTTAATTTGCTATTTAGTTCTATATCTATTTCTCTATTTCCTTTAATTATTCTTGCTGTTTTATGAGCTCGTTCTAAGGGACTCGAAACTATTAAATCAATGTCTACCCTAGACAATCGTTCTTTTAACTTTTTTGCACCTTCAATACCTTTATGAGTTAATTCTGAATCTAAGTGTCCCTGTATTCTGCCTTCTATGTTCCATTTTGTTTCACCATGTCTTGTAATATATATTTTCATTGTTCCTCCATTAAATTTTATACAAATAATAGCTTAATATTCAAGTAAATTTTCAATTCTTTTTTATGTTATAACTTCTCCACTACATCAAATTCTTCACATACTACTAGCATATCTTCATTGAAATCTTTATCTACTTCTTTGAGTTCTTTAGTAAAGTAATCAATATGTACATCTCTCCAGTACTTTAGGCTTTTATCCCCTTCACCTTCTCTAAAAGCAAAATCTTTATCTACATCTTTAAATGGTATTACCGATACTTTTTCATTTTTTATTACACATACTGGTTTTCCTTCCCAGTCGGTGATGATGTTTAAATCTCCTGCTTCAGGAATTCTTTCATCTTCTACTTCATACCAGTATTTTAATGAAGCTGTGCCTCTTTTTATGCCTTTAAGAGTAAGTTCAGCCAGTTCGTTAGCGTTTTTTTCATCTGCACAAAAATGCCATGCTTTTTCGAAGTTTTCTTTTCCATTTTTTAGTGATTTCTCAAATTCTTCTAATAATTTTTTTACATCTTTTTCCATAGTTTCATACCTCTTCTTTGAAAATAGATATATCTTTTCTATTTTAATAATATAGTTTTTAAATTCCTTACATCCATTACGGTTAACATTATATCACAAATTATTGATTCTTGAAATTTTGATTCATTGACGGAAAACGTCATTTATTTCAATTTATTAAATAAAAACACACGAATCAAAATGATTCGTGTGTTTTTGTGATGGTGCGGGTGAAGAGACTCGAACTCCCACGTCAAAGACACTAGATCCTAAGTCTAGCGCGTCTGCCAATTCCGCCACACCCGCTTAGTCACAAAACTTATTATATCTACAGTTATGGTCAATGTCAATAGTTTTTTAAAATTAATTTATTTTTTGCAAAACTTATTATACATCTCGTCTAAATCTAGAGAATTTATGTATAATCCTGTTCCCAATTCAAATCCACCAAATTTTCCTTTTCTAGGAATAACATGGATATGCCATCTAAATTTAGGGGATTTAATGGTCTTAGGTAGAGAATGCAAATATATGTTAAAGGGTATAGTACCGTATACTTCTTTAATTTTCCTAAAAACTTCTTTAAAAGATTTTGCTAAATCTTTAATTTCTTTTTCATTTATTTCATTAAATCTTCCTGAATTTTTATTTTCTATAATCATCTCTCCAGATAAATAGGAATCCTCTGGAAGAAAAAGTTCAAAACTTTCATTTTCTGTTATTATTCTTTTGTCGCCCCATAATGAATCTGTTTTTAATGTGTTAACTTCTCTTTTAATCTCCGGTGGTATAAAAGACATGGACAATATTTGGCTATGTGAATGTATCTTAGATGCTCCTGCACTCTTTAAATGATTTTTATATATAATAGTGTACTCAACATTCTCATCCCTATCAAGCTCAATATAACGGTTTTTATACATCTTTATTATGTTTTCGAACTCGTGGTTATTGAAGTCGTAAAAGTTCCTCAGATGCTCTCTAGTTTCTATTAGAACCTCATGTTTGCCGTAGTCGCAGTTATTCTTTTGATATTCCTCAATATTTGTAACAAGAGCAGGATATTTATTATCTATAGCTTTTACCTGCCACTCTCCATTTTCATCTATAGTAAAATTAGCTTTCTCTTCATTTTCTCCAGGACAAAAAGGGCAACTATTTCCTTCTTCATTTCCTAAAAAGTCATTTTCCCTAGAATCTCTCAGTTTATTTATTAAAACTTTTCTTCCAGTATGTTTATTGGTGACTAATTTCATTATGCTCATCCCTTTCTTTCAAAATCACTTTAATGAATTCTTCTTCTGAATTTATTCTAAAAGCCTTGTTTTCCTCAATTAGTTTTCTATTTAATTCCATACCCTTATTTTCAATATTTATTCCTAAGCAATATATTTTCTTTGAGTATTTAATTCCATAATTAACTGTATGTTGTGTACCACTATTTAATCTGCTTTGGATGATAAATATTCCTTCTGACAATGCTGACTGTAGTCTATCTCTCATTATATAATCATATTTTTCAGGCATTTCATAAGGTGATTTTTCACTTATTAAACATCCACTATTTTCTATGATTTCTCTACTTAAAGCTTTATTTTCATAGGGATAAATGTTTTCAATTCCAGAAGGTAAAACAGCCAAAGTTTTACCGGTATTATTAGAATTTTTTATTGATAAAGAGCCTTTATGACCTGCTGTATCGCTACCTAATGCCAAACCACTAATTATATTTATTCCTAAACTTGCTATTTCTTTTGAAAATTTATATCCTATTCTGTAATTTTTTTTGTCAATCCTTCTACTGCCAATAATAGCTAGATTGTATTTATCAGTCATTATCCTGTGGTTTCCTTTTGAATAAAAAATGACCGGTTTATCATAGTTAATCTTTTGAAATTTTTCAGGATAATCTTCATCCAAGAAACTAAAAATATGTATATCCTTTAAGTAGCAGTTCTCAAGTATTTTTTCAGCCTTAAGCATAGCTACTTCTTGATCTTTTTTTGTATAATCTCTTCCGAATTTTTCTTTCAATAATTCTATATAATCATTAAAATCTAAATCGATTAATCTTCTATTTTCAATATAATCGTATATTTTAAGTATAGTTTTACTACCAACATCATTTAGTTGAAGCAAAGTAATTAAATCTATCTTTTTTATCATTTTATCACCTTTGTATATTATATAATCTAATAATGCATTTATAAAGAAAAGATTTAATTAAATAATGACCTTTCTTTATTTATTTGAAAGGTCATTATAAATATTATAAATGGAATTTGGTTTTTTTATGCATTTTGTATTTCTTCTTTTTCTCTTTTTGGAATCAAAGTTATCAGTACATAAAGTCCTATCAAAGGAACAACTCTTAATAAATTAAATCCATCTACTTGAAATGCAAAATTTATATATCCGCCTACAATCACTGTAGATGTTAGCATTATAGCCGTTGCTTTAAGCATATCTTTAGGGCCTAATTCTCTCAATAATATTACAAATGTAGCTATACAGGGAAAATATATAACTAGTAAAATACTCATAGTAAGCATTTGTTTGGCTGTTAAGCCGAGAGGTAATAATACTCCCATAGCTAAATCTTTTCTTAAAAATCCCATAACCAATGCTTCAACTGCCGCTTCCGGAACGCCAAAAATATTTTTAAGTACCGGTCCTGTAGCTTTTGTTAAGACATCAAAAATACCTAATGTATAAAATATATTTATTATAAAGACACCTAAAAGCACCATAGGTAAGGCTTCTTTCAAGAACCCTAGTATTCTCATCCACAACTTTTTAAAAACTGTAGAAATATTTGGTAATCTAAAGGATGGTAGTTCTAAAAGTAAATCAGTACTGAAACCCGGAACTAATTTATTCATAAGTGTACCTATAAATATCCACAGAGCCACTAGCACGGCAAAAAGATAAAGTAAATATTTCCCACCAAAGGATCCTAGTAGACCTATTACCATAGCCATTTGAGATATACAGGGTATAGTTGTAGCCATTAATGTGCTGGCAATAAACTTTTCTCTTTTACTCTCTAAATTCCTAATCGCAAGTGCAGCAGGCACATTGCATCCAAAAGCAAGTATTAAGGGAATAATAGAAAAGCCGTGTAAACCCACCTTATGCATAATGTTGTCTACTAAAACCGATATCCTAGGTAAATAGCCTATATCTTCTAATAATCCTAGCACAAAATAAAAGGATATAATGTAAGGCAAAACTGCTGCTAAAGGTATATAAATTCCTGTAGTTAAAAGTCCAAAAGATTGCTCAAAGTCAATATTTCCTTCTATAAGTTCTCCTACTATTAGATTGTGAATAAAACCTTCTCCACCTAGGATGGTACTAAGTTGAGCAATAATAGGACGGTAAATAATTTCAAAAAAAGGTTCAGCTATATATCCTATAAATCCTTCTCCTACAAATCTAATTATCATGAAAGACACAAACAAAACTATTAGGGCTATTGGTATACCGCTTAGTGGTCTAAGAGTTAAATCTTCCATTAAATCTGAAAAGGAATGTTCTTTATAATTTATTATTTGAGCCTCTTGTATAATATTTCCTATTTCAGCCCATCTGTTTTCATTCGACCCGTAGTCATGTTCTACTATCTTGTCGTAATCAAATCTGTTTATTATTTCTTTAAGACCTATTCCTTTAGTTGCAGAAGTAGGTATTATAGGAACATTGAAATGTTTTTGTAATTTTTCAACATCAATATTTATACCCTTATGTTCAGTTTCATCCCAAAAATTTAGAGATATTATCATGGGTATTTTTTTTTCTAATAACTGAAGTGTAAGATTAAGATTTCTTTCAAGGTTTGTCGAATCTACTACATTTATGATCAAATCTCCTTCATCAAGCATTTCTACAGCTACTTCTTCGGCTTTATTTGTAGGTTCTAATGTATATGTACCTGGAACGTCTATTATTTCAACAATTTCATCTTTCCATTTCATATGTCCTTTTGTAAATTCAACAGTAGTTCCTGCATAATTTGAAGATACTACACTAGTTCCTGTTAGTTTGGAAAAAACTACACTTTTCCCTACATTTGGATTTCCTAATAATAGTATCTTTTTCATTTTGTTACCTCTACAATTATTCTTTCAGCCATTTTTCTGCCTATTGCAACTTTTGTGCTTCCAGCCATAACTGTTATTGGTCCTC
Organism: Bacillota bacterium; assembly: GCA_033549325.1. Lineage (GTDB taxonomy): Bacteria > Bacillota > Clostridia > Tissierellales > Dethiosulfatibacteraceae > UBA8670. The sequence goes on from JAWSUU010000060.1 coordinate 11,014, forward strand.
CCATAAAAGAGTTATTATTTACAGTTATTTCATTACCTATTCTTATACCTAAATTTTCTAATTTAGTTTTCATGTTTGATCCGCCGTTAAATTCCACTACTTTACATTTTTTATCTGCATCTATTTCAGTTAATTTTAATTTTGTCATTTTTATTCCTCTCTAATAATAATATATCATCAAATGATATTTGTTTTCATTTACAAGTATATTAAATCCAAGAGTTAATGTCAATATATTGGCAAAAAGAGTAGTTAAATAAATATTATTTATATTTCATCATCAAGTATAAGCTGATCTTCATCATTGAAAAAGGTTCTGTATCCCAGCTGGACAAACATAATAACAGTTAGAGACACACTTCCTAAAATTCCCATCATGATAGCAATTTGGTATTCTATAGCTGTAACAGGAGATGTTCCTGAAAGAATCTGCCCTGTCATCATACCCGGTAAAAATACTATGCCCATACCTACCATTGAATTTATTGTAGGTAAAATTGCTGAATCAAAAGCATTGTCTACAATTTCTTTAGCTGCTGTTTTAGGAGTAGCACCGAGCATAAGTGAAGATTCAACCATATGTTTTTTTGTATTCATTCCATCTACTAATCTATCTACGCCTAAAGATATCCCCGTCATTGAGTTACCAATCAGCATCCCTGCTATGGGTATAAAATATCTTGGATTGTACCAGGGTGATATTTTTATTACTACAAATAAGAAAAATACTAAGCTTACTAAGGTTCCTGCAGCCATTGAACCTGCAATAATAGATTTCATTTTTTTTGATAACCCTCCCTTAGTTCGTTTATAAATATTTTGTATGGCAAATATTTCCATAGCTACTATAACTAGTACAGTAATCCATGGATTCATATTTTCAAAAATGTAGACTAAAACATATCCTGTGAAAATTAATTGTAGAGTCATTCTAATTGTTGAAACAATTATTTCTTTTTCTCTTGAAATTCCTCTTACTTTTACTATAATAAGAACAATCAATGAAAATATATAGGCTGCGGCTACTTGTAAAATATTGAGCTCGATTATACTATTCATTCCTTACTCCTCCTTGAGATGCAATTTTTCCCTTTTTTACTTCTACAATATTGTCACCGAATTCTTCAGCTATTCTTTTAGTGTGGGTGACCATTATCAAAGTTTTGTTAGTTTTTCTAACGTGTTTTACCATCTTTTCGATTACCAGATGTTCTGTTTCTTCATCTAATGCAGATGATGGTTCATCTAATAAGTATACATTAGGATCTAGAAGTATAATTCTTCCTAATGCCAACCTCTGCTGTTCTCCTCCGGATATTTTTTCAGCATCTTCATCTAATTTTTTATTTAAATTAACCTCTTTTAATATATCTTTTAAGCTATTATCATCTATTACATCTTCTTTTTCACTGAATTTTAAACCTATTAAAAGATTTTCTTTTACTGTACCTTTATAAATAGCTGGTGATTGGGGAAGCATTACTACTTCTCTTCTTAACTCAACAGAATCAACATCTTTCATGTATTTATCCACATATTTTATTACTCCACTATCAGGACTTATTAATTTATTGAATAACTTAAGAAGAGTAGTTTTACCGCTACCGCTTTCTCCCACTATGCAGGTTACTTTATTTTTTTCTATGTGAAGATTTTCAATATCTAAAATATTTTTGTACTTTACATTTTCAAAATTGAACATTTTTACCTCCTGTATTTACTTTCTTTATTAATAATACCCTGCATATTAATATTTATAATTAATTAGCAAATAAATTTTTAAAATTTAATTTTTTTAACATTATGAATTGTCTCTATGCTATAATAGTAAAGTGTGTTTTTTTATTAAATATAAATTCAACTGGAGGAATCTATGAAAAAATTAATCTATTTAACCCTGGCAATTATTCTACTCTTATCAAATTTCAC
>JAWSUU010000061.1:0-12888 GCA_033549325.1 Bacillota bacterium
GATGTAGATATGGTAATAGATATACTAATTGGATGTACTCCTAGACTTTTCGGATATTCTAACGAAGATGTAAGAAAGTTTATAGAAAAATCTAAGAAATATTCTGAAGATATAGACAAAAGAAATTTAAAATTATTAATATAAAAAATGAAGTCCTAAGACTTCATTTTTTTTGGTATTTCTATGATTTTATCATCAGACTCTCTATAAATTACTATCTTGTTACCTATGCTCTGAATGTATTCAGCATTTAGATTGCTGCATATTTCAATCGCAGTTTCTTTAGTATCTAATAAATTATTGTTTAAAAGATTTATCTTTATCAATTCTCTAGCTTCTAGAGCTTCATCTATGCTTTTTAAAACTTCTTCCGTCAGACCATTTTTGCCAATTTGCATTATTGGTTCCAATTTATGAGCTAAAGATTTAAGATAGCTTCTTGTTTTCCCTTTTATAATTTTAATCACTCCTATTCTATATAATCAAACTCTATTCCGCAAACTGATACGGTATCTCCCTCTTTTGCTCCCAATTTCTCTAATCTTTCAATTACTTTTTTATCTTTAAGGACTTTCTGGAAGTGTTTAAGAGATTCATAATCAGAAAAATTAGTAGAATCAACTAATCTTTCTAAAAAATATCCATCTGCTATGTATTTATCATTTTCTCTTCTAACATTAATTGTGTCAACTTCTTTTTCCTTATATACTTTATAATCAACTTCTTCATAAAATGTAACTTCATCTTCAGTAATTAAAACTTCTTCATAAAGTTTGTAAAGTAGTTCTTTTAAATTTTTTCCTGAAATAGCTGAAATTTCATATATATCGTATTTATTATCGAATTTATTCTTTAGGTTTTGTATTTGATTTTCATCTTGTATTATGTCTATTTTATTCAAGACAATAATTTGTTTCTTTTTACTTAAAATCTCGCTGTAGTTTCTTAATTCCTTGTTAATTTTATTAAAATCTTCTAATGGATCTCTACCTTCGAAACCTGAAGCATCTATTACATGGGCTAATATCTTAGTTCTTTCAATATGTCTAAGAAAATCATGTCCTAAGCCTGTTCCTTTAGAAGCCCCTTCTATAAGCCCGGGAATATCCGCAACCACAAAACTCTTTTCATCATCAAGATGTACAACTCCTAAATTTGGTTTTAGTGTAGTAAAATGATAATTATCAATTTTAGGCTTTGCAGATGAAATTTTAGATAATAATGTAGATTTTCCTACATTTGGAAATCCTACTAAACCAACGTCTGCAATTAATTTAAGTTCAAGTATTACAGTTAGTTCTTCGCCTTTTCTTCCTGGTTCTGCAAATCTTGGAGATCTTCTTGTAGAGCTTTTAAATTTTGTGTTTCCTCTACCTCCTCTACCTCCCTTAGCAATTACAAATTCCTGATCTATTTTTACTAAATCAGCTATTACTCTATTAGTTTCTTCATCTCTGATAATTGTGCCTTTTGGTACATTTAGTATTATATCTTCAGCATTTTTACCAAATCTATTCTTATTTCTTCCATTTTCACCATTATCGGCTTTTATGATTCTTTTGTATTTAAAATCCATTAGCGTTCTTTTTCTCTCGTCTACTTTGAAGATAATGTTGCCTCCATTACCTCCGTCGCCTCCAGCTGGACCACCCATAGGTTCATATTTTTCTCTTCTGAAAGCTACCGCTCCATTTCCACCGTCTCCGGCTTTAAGCTCAATTTTAGCATAATCTACGAACAATTTATCACTTCCTTCATTAAAAAAACCTACCAAATATTAAGGTAGGTTCAATATTTATGCTTGTTTGGAATATACACTCACTTGCTTTCTTCTTTTATCTTTTCTCTCGAATGTTACAATTCCATCTACAAGAGCAAATAAAGTGTCATCGCCACCCTTTCCAACGTTATTTCCTGGATGTATTTTTGTTCCTCTTTGTCTTACTAAGATATTTCCTGCAACAACATACTGTCCATCGCCTTTTTTCAATCCCAGTCTTTTTGATTCACTATCTCTACCATTTTTTGTACTACCTACACCTTTTTTATGTGCAAATAATTGTAAATTTAGTTTTTTTAACATTGTTACACCTCCTCATACTTCAGAGTAATATAATCACTATAGTCTTCCATCAACAATTTAATACCAACTAAGAAATTTTCAAACAACAAATTTGTTATTTTATTTTGTTTAGTTAGTTTGACAACTAGCAATCCTTCAGTTTCATTTTCTTCAATATCTATATATTTTTCATCAATTTTTCCTATGGAATTTAATGAATTTAGCAAGGTATATGAAAGTATTGAAACTGCTGAACAAATGATATCTTTTCCGCTTTCATCATAATTTGAATGTCCGAATATTTCTACACCAACATATGACTTATCCTGCTTCTGTGTTTTAATAGATATCATAATTAGCCTTCTATCTTTTCAATTTTAACCTGTGTGTAAGGTTGTCTATGTCCTTGTTTCTTTTTATAATCTTTTTTAGGTTTATATTTAAAAACAATGATTTTCTTTTCTTTATCATGCTTTACTACTGTTGCATCAACAGCAGCTCCTTCTAAATATGGCTTACCAATTTTCAAATCACCATCTTTAGATATAAGCATAACTTTATCAAATTTATATTCATTTCCTTCTTCAACATCAAGTTTTTCTACTCTAATTTCTTCGCCTTCTTGTACTTTATATTGTTTTCCACCTGTTTCAATTACTGCATACATCTAAATACACCTCCTCATACCAGTCTCGCCCGTGTAGGTACTTTCGTTTTAAAACCCACTTGGTGCGGCTACTTACGAATTAATAGTTTATCAAATTAATTCGCCATTGTCAACATAATCATGCAATAAAACACTTATATTTATTCAAATATCATGTCTTCCCTAACTATCTTATAATCTTTTATATTTAAAGTCAATCTTTTTAGAAGTTCTACCAGTTCTTCCATTTTTATAGCACCTTCATTTGAAAAAATACCGTGAACTTTTAATGTTGCATTATTGTTTTTAAAATCAACTACTTCAATTTTTTCTATAAATCTTCTTCCATCAAATCTTTTTACTTTTTTTCTACGTTTTTTAATTTTAATTCTTTCTACAATTTGCTCTTCTTTAAAAAATTCATCATTGATATTATTTAATTCATCTAAGTTTGTGTTTTCTAATTCTAATTCAATTTTATATAATACATATTTTAATCTGGCAGCAAGGGTTTTACTGTTTTCCGATTCTTTTGCATCTACTACCTGAAAATACTCCGGTAGAACTTTATTTAATCTCTCTTTAATTGTGTTGGGATTCTCAGAATCTTCTAACTCTATCTCTATATAATCTCCGTAGGTTTCTAAACCCAATGATAAGGGCATAGCAAAGGAAAATTTAGGGTGAGGATTGTAGCCTTGAGAATACAAAATTTTTATTTCTGCTCTTCTAATAGCTCTTTGTAAAAGTCTAATTGTATCCAAATGTGATATGAATTTCAATCTACCCACTTTTTTATATTTAACTATTACTTTCATAACATGATCCTTTCATAATCCCAGTATTAACGCCACAATTATGACATAACATCTTACAATCTGAAGTTACATCTTCATTTTCTGATTTCATCTTTTCTTTTATCAAAAATTCTTTTTTAACTCCTGAATCTATAAAATCCCAGGGTAAGATTTCATCAAAATCTCTCTTTCTTACTGTATAAAAGTCCGGATCTATATTTACATCTAAAAAAGCTTCTAACCATTCATTAAACTTGAATTTATCATCCCAGCCGTCGAATTTACAACCTTTTTTCCATGCTGTTTCAAGTACTTTTGATAGTTTTCTATCTCCCCTTGCAAATACTCCTTCTAGGTAGCTTCTCTCCGGTTCATGATAGTTATATGTAATTTTTTTGTCTTTAATATTATTCTTAAGGAGATTGATTTTATCGTAAAATTCTTCTACATCATTTTGAGCTTCCCATTGAAATGGAGTGAATGCCTTCGGTACAAAGCATGAAACACTGGTAGTTAACTTAAAGTTGCCTCTTATTTCTTCTTTAGGTCTTTTAAAAAACAAATCTTTAATTTTATAAGCTAGTTCTTTTATGCCTAATACATCGTCTTTTTCTTCTCCCGGCAAACCAATCATAAAATACAACTTAACACTAGACCAACCTAAGTCAAAAAGCTCTTTTAATTTACCTGTTACGTCCTCTTCAGAAATATTTTTATTAATAATGTCTCTCATCCTTTGAGTTCCTGCTTCAGGTGCAAATGTAATGCTTGATTTTCTTACACTTTGAATTCTGTCTATTAATTCATCAGAAAGAGAATCCATCCTTAAAGAAGGTAAAGCTACGTTTATATTATCTTTTTCGTATTTATCCAAAAGCTCTATAACTAGGCTGTCTATGTCTGAGTAATCTCCACTACTTAGAGAGGATAGGGATATTTCTTCGTGCCCTGTATTTTCTAATAATGCCTGTCCCTGCTTAATTATAGTTTCTTTGTCTTTTTCTCTTACTGGCCGATATATCATACCAGCCTGACAAAATCTACAGCCTCTAGTGCACCCTCTAAAAATTTCCACAATAACTCTATCATGAACAGTTTCTATATAAGGTACTATTGTTTTATCAGGATAAAAAGAGCTATTTAAGTCTTTAATAATTCTTTTTTTAACTATGGGTTTTGCATCATCTTTAATTGCTACTCTTTCACTTATTAAACCATTTTCTTTATATTTTTCTTCGTAGAAAGAAGGAATATAAATACCTTCTATCTTAGATGCTTCCTTAAGAAATTTATCCTTTGTGTAACTACCATTTTTTTTCATGTTTTTTAATAAATTTGATATCTCTATAGTAACTTCTTCTCCTTCTCCAATAACAAATAAGTCGATAAATTCATGAAGGGGTTCAGGATTGTATGCACAAGGCCCTCCGGATATAATTAAAGGGTCACTATCATTTCTATCTTTTGATTTTATTGGTATTTTACCAAGATCTAACATATTAAGTATATTGGTGTAGCTCATCTCGTACTGTAGTGTAAATCCTATTATGTCAAAGTCTTTTATGCTATCCCAGCTCTCTATAGCGAAGAGTTCCAAATCATTATTTTTTAATTCTTCTTCCATATCTGTCCATGGTGCGAAAACTCTCTCACACCAAATATCTTCTTTTTCGTTTAGCATATTATATAGTATATGCATTCCTAAATGAGACATACCTATTTCATATACGTCGGGAAAAGCAAATAAAAATCTTAGATTAATATCTTTTTTATTTTTTGTATAACTATTTAATTCTCCACCGGTATATCTTGCAGGTTTTTCTACATTTATCAATATTTTTTCTATTTTTTTTGTATCTGTCATATCATTCATCCTTTTTCAATTCTTTTAGCATTTTTATTTCTTTTTTATAACCTTTTAAATCATTAGGTGTTTCAAGAAAAAATGGCAAATTTTTAATTTTTTCGTTATTTATAATGTTTTCAAAAGTCTCTATTCCTAAATATCCTTCTCCTAAAGGTGCGTGTCTGTCTTTATTTTTATCAAAGGGCATCTTGCTGTCGTTTAAGTGTATCGCCTTTAAATATTTTAATCCTATAATTTTATCAAACTCCAAAAGTACTCCATTTAAATTCTCTACTATATCGTAACCTGCTGAAAAGATATGACATGTATCTAAGCATACACCGACATTTTCTTTTGAATTAATATTGTCTATTATTTTTCTTAGTTCCTGAAAACTACTACCTATTTCAGTACCTTTTCCAGACATACTTTCTAAAAGTATAATACTATTGATGTTTGTTTTAAGTATTCTATTTAAAGAATCTGATATCAATTCTATTCCTTTTTCCACTCCCAATCCTGTATGACTCCCGGGATGGATATTGTATAATTTGCAGTTTATGTGATTAATTCTTTCTAAATCATCTATTATAGATCTCTCAGCAAATTCTCTCACGGATTCTTTTTTTGAAGCTAAGTTATATGTATAGGGAGCATGACATAGTATATCTGAAACCCTTGAGTTTTTAATTCCATTATTAAAGGTTTCTATATCATCACAATTAATTTTTTTTATATTTCCTCCTCGGGGGTTTCTTGAAAAAAATTGAAAAGTTGTAGCTCCTATTTTTTCAGCATCTTTTAGTGCATTTGTATACCCTTTACTTATTGAAATATGTGGTCCAACTTTTATCATATACAACTCCTATTTTGCTTTATATTAATGTTTTATTATGATATCATATATTTTAAAGTAATACTATATTTTAAGGAGGAGAATTATGAATAATAAAAAAGAAGCTTATGAATTAAAAGCGAGTTCAATTATTAAAAATTTTGAAAAGAGAAAAATAAATGGATTTTACTGTCCAACAAAGGAAGAAGCTCTTAAAAAGGCTTTAGGCCTAATTGAAAAAGATTCAACAGTTTCATGGGGTGGATCATCTACAATTAGTGAAATCGGATTGCTTGATGCTGTAAAAAATGGAGATTTTAAAGTAATCGATAGAGACACAGCCAGTAATGCAGATGAAAGATGGGAGCTTATGCAAAAATCTTTCTTTGCTGATAGTTACATCACCAGCTCAAATGCTTTGACAGTAGACGGTGAACTAGTAAACATAGACGGAAATGGAAATAGAGTAGCCGCTATGGCTTTTGGACCTAAAAAAGTTATAATAATAGTAGGCATGAATAAAGTTGTAAGAGATTTAGATTGTGCTGTAAAAAGAGTTCAAAATCAAGCGGCACCTCCTAACGTAAAAAGACTAAATTTAAATACGTCATGTAGTAAAACTGGCTATTGTATGGACTGTTATACTGATGATTGTGTTTGCGGCCAAATTTTGATAACAAGATATAATAGAGTAAAGGATAGAATCAATGTTATTATAGTAGGAGAGGAACTTGGATTTTAATTATTAAGGACGGTTAAAAATTTGAATTTAAATAAAAAAACACTAAAAAGATTTGATTTTATATTAATAATTGACGTAATAATCTTATCTATTTACGGATTAATAATGATAAACAGTGCAACATCTGGTGGAAGCTTTTTATCTAATCCATATGTTAAAACTCAACTAGTAGCTTTTCTTTTAGGTTTAGTGGCTGTAGCAGTGCTGATATTTATAGACTATGAAATTTACGGTAATTTATATTTAATAATATACGGAATTTCCAATATACTCCTTCTAGCTGTCTTGCTATTTGGATTTGGGGAAGATCAGTGGGGAGCTAGAAGTTGGTTATCCATTGGCCCGGTTACCTTTCAACCTTCAGAAATAGCAAAAATTGGTATAATTATATCTTTATCTAAATTTATAGAGAAAAACGAAAGCACCTTAAATAACCCTTTAACTTTGCTTAAAATCTTAGCCTTTGCAGGTATTCCCATAGTTCTAATTTTGATGCAGCCGGATTTTGGTACGGCGATGGTTATGATGTTTTTTATAGCGATTATGCTTTTCATAAGCGGAATAGACTACAAATATATTGTATCTGCCGTAATTCTTGCTCTTGCTGCTTTACCAGTTGTTTATATGAACTTAAAAGAATTTCAACTTAATAGGATTAGAGTTTTTTTCAATCCTTTACTGGATCCTCAAGGTGCAGGATATCAAGTCTTACAATCAAAAATTGCTATAGGTTCGGGTAAATTGTTTGGTAGAGGTTTATATCAAGGTGTGCAAAATCAGTACGGTTTTTTACCTGCCAAAGAAACTGATTTTATTTTTGCTGTAATAGGTGAGGAATTAGGATTAATGGGAGGAGGTATTTTAATATTTTTATATATCATTTTAATGTATAGATTGATTAAAATATCTAAAAATTCCTTAGATACTTTTGGTTCCTTAATAGTTATTGGATTTAGCGGTATGATGTTGTTTCATATTTTCGAAAATATCGGTATGACAATTGGTCTTACTCCTGTAACTGGAATTCCTTTACCTTTTATTAGTTATGGTGGTACCTTCATGCTGGTTAACATGATCTGTATAGGATTATCATTAAATGTCGGATTGAAAAAAGAAGGTTTAGAATTTTAAAAAGGACTCTTAATGAGTCCTTTCTCTAAAGCAGCTTCCTCCAATAAATTCTTTAATTATAGATGTATTTGGAATTATAAAATCATCTTCAAATCCAACTATAAAATCAAGAAATTGTATTAATCTTTTTTTCTCTGATGCAAACTTCCCTTCATCCTCTAACTCAGATAATACTTCTAAGGCATGTTTTTTTAATACAGATAATTCATAAATTAAAGAGGAATTAAACATAACATCTGCATTTTCTTGATAAGGAAATATATATTTTTCTTCACCTTTTCTTACATTATTCCATAAATCTAAAGTAGTTGCAGCATCATATCCTCTATATTTACTGTCTCTAATCATTCTTCTTAGTAATCGTAAGTCAGTTGTTGATATTCGATTATGATTATCAACATTCAATTGAGTTAGTGCACTAATATAAATTCTAAATTTATCTTTTTTATCAATATCTTTAGTTAATCTTTCATTAAGTCCATGTATTCCCTCTATTATTAAATATTCATTGCTGCTTATTTTAATAGGTTTTTTTTCAAAAGATCTCCTTCCAGTTTTAAAATTAAAAGTAGGTACTACTACTTCTTCCCCTTGCAATAATTTTTTAAGGTGCTTATTAAACAGGTCTAGATCCAGGGCATCAATAGTATCAAAATCATAGTTTCCTTTCTCATCTTTCGGAGTTAAATGCCTTTCCACAAAATAGTTATCCAATCCAACAGTGTGAAATTTCTTGCCGTTTACTCTCAGTTGCACTCCTAGTCTATGGGAAAAAGTTGTTTTTCCTGATGAAGACGGTCCTGCAATTAAAATTATCTTACTTTCACTTTGACATATTTCGTCTGCGATTTGAGCTATTTTTTTTTCGTGTAAAGCTTCGCTTATTCTTACTATATCGTCTAAATCATCATTTAAAGTATGTTGATTTAATTCACCGATATTTTTTATACCTATAAGCTGAGCCCAATTTTCTGACTCCCTAAAAATCTTTAAAAGTTTTATCTGTTTTATATATTCTGGAATTTTATCCATTGTATCTTTCCTAGGATATGTTAAGACTATACCTCTTCCTTCGATTTTAATATCGAATTTATTAATCTCATCAGTTGTATCGAAAATAGGACCGTTTATATTGAAATAAAGTCCGTTGATTTTATATAATTCAAAATTTATCTTATCTAAGGTTTCAAATAATTTAACTTTATCAAGCATACACTGGGATTTGAATATACTAATAGCTTCGTCTTTTGATACAAGCTCCTTTTTTATTTTTAGTTTATCTTTTGATATGTTTTTCATTTCTTCTTTAATTTTTTCAATATTATTCTCAATCTCTGATAAATTAACATTTAATTCAACATATAATCCTTTGTTTATTGAATGTTCTATAAATACTTTTTTCTTTTTATCTAGAACTTTTTTTACCGCTAAAGTAAATATAATACCTAAGGTATTTTCATATTTTCTTATTTGATTCCATGTGTCTTGGCTATAATTGTTCATATATTCCTCCTTATATGGAACTTAATTTAATTATTTACGTTTAAATAAACAGAAGAGCTCCTCTATTTTCATCCCTGTTGAGGACTGAGGGCCCAGTCCTCTTTTATTCAAAAAAGCTTAATTGTTTTTTATTAAATGTAACGAAATTTGAAACAGAAAGACCTATCAATCTCAATTCAACACTTATTTGGATTTCATCTAACATTTTACATGCTTCACTGTATAAGGTTTGTTGATTGTCACTATATACATTTATCGTCTTGCTTTTTGTATGTGTTTCGAAATCTTTAGTTTTATATTTAAGTACAATAGTTTTAAAATACAGATCTTTATTATCTAAACTTCCAACTATTTCTTTTGAAAAAGTATATAAATATTTCTTTAACTCATTTTTATCCTTTGTATCATTTTTTAATGTTCTTTCTTTTCCAACAGATTTATTTAGTTTACTCTCATACTCTACTTTTCTTAGATCTATTCCTCTTATTCTATCATATATTTCTAACCCATGCTTGCCAAATATCTCTACCATATAGTCTTTACTTAATAATAGTAAGTCTCCTATTGTATAGATACCTATATTATTTAAATTATTTTTAGATTTTTGACCTATACCATGAACTTTACTTATGTTTAGCGGTTTCAATATATCTGGAACTTCTTCTTTTTTTATTATTTTAAATCCATCCGGCTTGTTCCAATCTGATGCTATTTTAGCTAAAAATTTATTATATGATATTCCTATAGAAAAAGTAATACCTATTTCTTCTTTTATCAATTCCTTTAAGATTTTTATTCTATTCATATAATCTGTTTTATACTCAGATAAATCAAGATAACCTTCGTCAATAGATATTTTTTCAACTTTATCTGTTACATTTTCATTTATTAGATTAAATATTTGTTTAGAAACTTCAGAATATTTACTGTGATTTGGTCTGATAATAATACAGTTGGGACATTTTTTTTTAGCTATAAAAACCGGCATTGCTGATTTTATCCCATATTTTCTTGCTTCGTAAGAACAGGTGGCTACTACTCCTCGATTGGATTTTCCTCCTACTAAAACTGGTTTACCTTTTAATTTTGGATTGTCTCTTACTTCAATAGATGCATAAAAAGCATCCATATCTATATGGGCAATAATATTTTTCACTTTAAATCACCAAAAATCATTTGCACTTTCTCATTGAAATCTTCCGGTAAATCTCCTTCAAATGTTTTTTTGTTCAAGTATTTTAACTCTCCATTGAATCCTTCAAATATAATTTTATATGCATGAAGAAAGTAATATTTATTATTTATCGACTGCTTCCCCAGGTACTTATTGTCTCCTAATAACGGATGACCTATGCTTTCCATATGAGCTCTGATTTGATGAGTTCTTCCGGTTATTAATTCAAATTCCACTAAGGTATAGTTTCTGTTACTTTTTAATGGGTTAATTTTTGTAATTACTTTTTTTCCTTTTTCTTCATTAATTTTAGATTTTTTATTCTCTCTGGTCATATAGTCTTCTAAATGCAAACTTTCATCTATAACTCCCTCCACTATTCCCTTGTAATATTTTTTTATGTTTTTATTTCTCATGTTTTTATTTAATGCCTTTAAAGAATTGTAGTTTTTTGCACCAATTACTAATCCACTGGTATTTTTGTCCAACCGATTGATAAAAGCAGGTCTAAAGGTTTTGCTGCTGTAATTTTCATCATATTTTAAATAGGATAACATCATATCAATAAAAGATACTTCATTGGTGTGATCCGGTTGCATAGTTACTCCCAGAGGTTTATTTATTATTATAATATTCTTATCTTCATATATTATCTGAAGTTTTTTTTCTGTTTTGATATAATTCTTTTCTTCTCTAAATTTATTTATTGTCTCTTCTGATAAGTAAAATTCAACAATATCGTCTTTTATTAAAAGTGAATCAGGTTTAGCTTTCTTCCCATTTAATTCAATATTTTTCTTCCTTATCATTTTTTGAACAAATGAATTCCCAGCTTTATTTAAATATTTTGAAACAAATCTATCAAATCTTTGACCTTTTTCATTGTCATCTATTATAATTTTTCTCATTATATCCCTCTTTATTATCTAAATTAATTTATTCTTTATATAGTTTGTATTGAATGGCTTTATTATATGTGATATATTTAATATATAAATACTTGGAGTGATGGCCTTTGAAGAAAATAATTAACTTTATTAAAGACTTTTTTTATGAAATAACTGATTATGCTCTTATTATTATTGTAGTTGTAGTCATAGGTTTAATCCTTATATGGCGCTTTAATGTTTTATTTGATATTGATCTAAATAAGGACCCAATGGAAGGGGAAGATGTTCCACCTATTAGTCAGGAAGAAAACCCTACCGGCTCTGGCATAGAATCTCCAGAAGGGGAAGAACCTGTAGAAGAACCTGATGAACCAGTTCAAGAAGAACCTGAACAAATACTAGTTGAAATACCATCAGGTACTAGTGCTCAAGGTATCGCTGACATTTTAATGTCAAGAGGTTTAATTGATAGCGAAGATGAATTTATTCAAAAAGCTATAGAATTAGGTTTGGATACTCAATTGAAATCTGGTGATTTTTTAATAGATAATACAGCTACTATGGAAGAAATTTTAAAAACTATATCCAGAACGAATTAACACAAAAACTATTTAAAAAGTATTATCTTTTTAAATAGTTTTTTTTAATATTCTTCATTAACATAATAATCTATTACTGATTTTCTTTCTTTTTCTAAAAAGACTCCCTCTTTTTTTAAAACATTTAAAATCCATATGCTTTTAGAATGCAAAACCGCATATTCATAATCTTTAAGTACTATTTCATAAAGCACATTTTTTAATTGTCTGGATTTAACCTTTATAAAGTATGCAGTTACATTTTCGTACTGCAATAATCTTAAAAGTCTAAAAGTTGTTTTATCTTTTTCATTATAAAAGTAATTGCAGTCATCTAAATATTTTTTGTAGTAAGAAATATGTTTTGAATTATTTTTTACCTCTTTTGCTAAGAGACTGTAGTACTTAGCCATCATATTATAATACTGATAGTTATACATTCCTTTTTCGTAACTATCAATTCTTCTAAATGGTTTTATTTTCATACTTAATATATACTTATGATTTTCTTCTATATACTCCTTTTTAGTTATATCACCGTTTTTGTACTGTAGTATTAGAGCATCTCTATGCTCAAAAAATTCGTCAAATATATTCACTTCTTTTTTGTAATGTTTCAAATTAAACACCTTTCTAAGATAAAATATTTTTACTTTGAACTAAGATTTTATCAAATAAAGTGAT
>JAWSUU010000062.1:0-12835 GCA_033549325.1 Bacillota bacterium
CGAACTTATTTCACTTAAAGGAGGAACTTATGCCAGGGCTATTGAAAATGCTGTAGCTTTCGGACCGATTTTACCGGGAAAAGAGGACACTGCCCATCAGAAGGATGAGTATTTGGAAATCGAAGATTTATTAATTAGTGGAAAAATATATGCTCAAACCATTTACGAATTGAATAAAAATTAAAAATATAGCATAAATAATTAAAAAACTCTTGATTTATTCATCTATTTAATTTAAACTTATATAAAATGAAATATATCAAGGAGGATAAAATGTTAAAAAATAAAAAAATAATTATGTTTTTAGTTTTAATACTTGCCCTTACTAGTGTTGTAGCAGGATGCGGTAGTAACGGAGAAGTTGAAGAACCAGAAGAAAGTGAAGGTACTAATGGAGAAGAGACACCGGCAGATGAAGAAAAAACCTTAGTTATAGCTATGCCTGAAGAGATAGAAGGTACTGATGTTCAGCAGGTAAGATGGGATAATTTAGTTCACAACTTATTATATCAACCTCTTACTATGTTTGATCTGGAAATCAAAGATATTTTACCGGCAGAAGCTAAATCTTATGAAATATCTGAAGGTGGTACTGTAATTACATTTAATTTGTCAGAAGATGCTAAGTTTTCAAATGGAAATCCTATCACAGCTGATGTTGTTAAAAAATCAATGGAAAGATATATAGAAACCAGTCCATATTCTTATGACTTTGATCCTATAGTCGAGATAATAGCCGAAGATGATCAAACCCTTGTGCTAAAACTTGATAATTCAGCTGCATTCTTATGGCCTGTACTTACAAGTGTTTACGGTGCGCCGGTGGACACAACAGTTGCAGAAGAACTTGGTGTAGAAGCTTTTAATAGAGATGCAGTAGGAAACGGCTTGTTTATGGTTGATTCTTGGGCTCAGGGTTCTAAAATTGATTTGGTTAAAAATCCAAACTATAGAACATATAATCCTGAAGTTGTGAATCAAGGACCGGCACATATTGACAAGGTGACTATAAGATTTATTCCTGAAAACTTTACAAGAGTAAGTGAAATAGAAGCCGGAAGTGTAGATATGATAGTAGGAGTACCTACTGAAAACGTGGATACCCTTAAGGAAAATCCAGATATAACCGTTTACGAATATCTGCAAACTGGTATAGATTATATTGCTTTAAATCCAGAACTACCTCATTTAGAAGATGTTAATGTTAGAAAAGCTATGGCTTTAGCAATAAATAAAGATGAGATTAATACAGTTTTAAATAATACAGTTAAACCTCGTTACGGATTGATATCAGAGTCACAACTTGCATATGATCCGGAAACAGAACAAGAGTTAGCCGAAGAATATGCCTTTGATATAGATAAAGCAAAAAGTTTACTATCGGAAGCAGGATATGAAGATACTAATGGAGATGGTATTGTAGAAAAAGATGGAAAAGATTTATCATTATCAATGATGGTTGCATTGGATGTACCTGCACTTAAGCAATCTGCACCATTAATCCAATCTCAACTAAAACAAATTGGTGTTGATTTAGAGCTTAGAGAATACGAATCTCCATATATAAAACAAATGATAAAAGATGGAGAGTTTGAAATGGCTACAAGATTTTTCTGGTGGGGAGATCCTGACATTCTTTATTATGTAATTCACAGTTCAGCAGATTTACCATGGGGAAATGAAATAGTTGATGAATTGCTGGATGAAGCAAGATATATAATGGATTTAGAATCTAGAACAGCTAAATACAGCGAAGTACAAAAAGCCACTATAGATGAAATGCCTATAATTCCACTATTTTCTGAGTATGAATATATGGCGGCAAGAAATGATGTAATTGGAATTAAAGTAGGAGCAGATGGTAAAAGAATTCTTATGAACGATGTAGATAAGGAGTAACATTTATGATTCAAGGGGAAGAAGAATTAAAAAATGTAGTTAACAAATATGTAAAGAGTGATGAGCCGGGACTATCCCTAATTATAGGACAAGATAAAGAGATCTTGTTTGAAGGATATTACGGTTTAGCTGATTTGGATAAATGCAAGGCAATAGGAAAAGATACAAAGTTTCTTACTGCATCACTTACAAAGCAGATTACCTGCGCTGCATTATTAATTCTTGAGGAAAGAGGACTAGTAGACTTGGAGACAAGTCTACTAGAGTTCTTTCCAAACTTTCCTATTTTTTATGAAAAAGTAAATATAATAAATCTTATGACTCATACATCAGGTATAAAAGAATACCTAGATGATAATTTTTTTGATAATACTGCCAATAAATATATAGAAAAAGAAAAAGTAATTGAAACAATATCAAAATTTGATAATCTCGACTTTAAACCTGGAACAAAATTTAAATATTCTAATTCGGGTTATGTGCTTCTTGGTGATATTATCGAAAAAATTACAAATGAGAGTTTTGGAGAGTTTATTGAGGAAAATATTTTTGATGTCCTTAATATGAAGAACTCTTTTATTTTGGATAAAAACAGTAAAAATAGAATAGATGAAATAGCCTGTGGTTATAAACATGATAGTAAATTTAAATGGAAAAAAGTTGATTTAACTAATGATGTAATTGGATGGGCTGATGGAAATATGGTTTCTAATATTAGAGATCTTTTTATTTGGATTAATTCACTAAGCTGTGAAAAAGTAATAAATAAAAAATTGGAAGATAGGATCTTTAAACCATATATTTTACAAAATGGTGAATCATCAGATTACGGATTGGGATGGTTTATTGAAAATGATGGATATTATCATACTGGAACTACGTCAGGGTATATTTCCAAAATACATATTAAAAAAGAAGATGGATATACAGTAATAATGCTGTCGAATAATGATAGCATAGATAGAGATAGATTTTTTGAAGATATTTTTAAGTTTGTTTATAAAGAGTAGACGGAGGAAACTGTATGAATGACATGATAGAATATATTATTCGAAGATTAATAATGGGAATACTGGTAATAATAGCTGTTACAGCTCTTTTGTTTGCTATTATGCAGATGATGCCCGGAGATCCAATAGAGCTGGTATCCAGTCCAAGAGTTCCTGAAGCTAGAATTCAGGAGTTAAGAGTGTTATGGGGACTTGATAAACCCGTAGTTTTACAGTATTTTTACTGGATACTCAGAATTATTCAGGGTGATTTTGGGAATTCCATAGCCACAGGACAGAGTGTTTCACTTTTAATAAAAGAAAGATTACCCTTTACATTAATGCTTACAGGTTTATCTTTGCTAATACAATATATAGTTGCTATCCCTTTGGGACTTATAGCTGCCTATAAGAAAAATTCCTTTTTAGATCATTCGGTGGTTACGTTAACAATAGGATTATGGTCTATACCTCCTTTTTGGTTTGGTATACTCCTTATGATTTTGTTTGGTGTTTGGCTGAAGGTTTTACCTATATCAGGGTACCTAGGATGGAAATCTTTAATTTTACCTCTCATGACTATGACATTACCAAGATTGGCAAGTGTTTTGAAGTTAACCAGATCTGAAGTACTGGAAATGCTTAGAGAGAAGCACGTTATTACTGCTTATGCAAAAGGTTTAGATAGAAATAAGGTGTTGATTAAACATGTCCTTAGAAATGCTTTGATTCCAGTCACGGTTATGTTTTTCCTTTCACTTCCATGGATAATAGGGGGTTCTGTAGTTATTGAAACGGTTTTTTCCTGGCCCGGCATGGGAAGATTGTTATGGAAATCAATATCAACTCAAGATTTTCCGGTGGTGCAGGGTATAATTTTTATTATTGCTATACTTACAGTTCTTTCCAATATAATTGGAGATATATTATCCGCCTTTTTAGATCCAAGGATAAGGATGGAAATAAGGGGTGATAGACTGTGAAAAAAGAAAATATATTTAAAGAAATAATTAGAAATAAAACATTTGTAATCGGATTTATTATTATTATAAGTATCGTAATCATTGCGGTTTTTGCAAATAAAATTGCTCCTTTCTACTATGATGAAATGAATATTTCTGATGCTTTAGTTTCTCCTGGTGATAAGTATTTATTAGGCACCGATCAATATGGCAGAGATATATTCAGTAGAATAATATATGGGACTAGGATTACATTAAAAGTTGGAATTGTTGTAGTTACCATAGAGTGTTTCATAGGAGTTATACTAGGTTTGCTGGCAGGATACTTTGGAGGTTATACAGATAAAGTTGTTTCCTTTATTACGGATATGACCTGGTCTATGCCGCCTATTATAATGGCTCTATCTATAGTGACTATGCTGGGACCTAGTTTGAATAATGTAATAATAGCTATTGCTGTTGTAAGTTGGGCTCAATTTACCCGTATTGTCCGGGTGAAAACCCAGTCTATAAAAAATCTTCATTTTATAGAAGCTGCAAGAGCTTATGGTGAGAATAATTTTAATATTATGCTTAGATATATACTGCCTAATGTAGCTTCATCTATAATTGTACTAGCAACGCTAGCATTGCCTACGGCTATATTATCTACAACATCCCTGGGATTTTTAGGGATGGG
Source organism: Bacillota bacterium (assembly GCA_033549325.1). GTDB lineage: Bacteria > Bacillota > Clostridia > Tissierellales > Dethiosulfatibacteraceae > UBA8670. The sequence continues at coordinate 4,530 of JAWSUU010000062.1, forward strand.
TGCTCAACCTCCACAGCCGGATTGGGGTTTGATTCTTAAAGAAGGTATAGGATATATAGGAAAGGCTCCTTGGATATCTATATTTCCAGGACTGGCAATTGTATATACAGTTTTAGGGTTTAATTTACTTGGAGAAGGTCTTAGAGATTTACTTGATCCGAGACTTAAAGTTTAGGAGGTTTAATAGTGGAAGAAGATAAACTGCTATCTGTTAAAAATTTGAAGATAACATTTAAAATGAAGGAAGGAAATGTTAAAGCTGTAAATAATATAAGCTTTGATATAGATAAAAAAGAAATAGTAGCCTTAGTTGGAGAATCCGGCAGCGGTAAATCAACTACAGCTATGGCTCTCATGAGACTTGTTGGAGAACCCGGTGTTATTGAAGAGGGAGAAGTTAATTTTAATGGAATAGATTTACTTAAACTAAAAGAAAAAGAAATGTACGATATTAGAGGAAAAGAAATAGGTATGATTTTTCAAAACCCATTAGATTCTTTAAACCCAGTTTATAAGGTGGGAGACCAAATATCGGAAGCTCTTTTTTTAGATAATGTTCCAAGGGAGGATGCATTTAAAAAAGTTGTAAATATTTTTAATGATGTTAGAATTACTGATTCAAAAGAAAGAGTTAAAAGCTTTCCTCACGAATTGAGTGGTGGAATGAGACAGAGGGTAATGATAGGGATGATGATTTCTAGAAATCCTAAGTTGATCATAGCTGATGAACCGACTACAGCACTGGATGTTACCATACAAGCTCAGATATTGAATTTAATGAAGGATTTGAAAGATAAATACGACACATCTATTTTAGTAATTACTCATGATTTTGGTATAGTCGCTGAAATAGCCGATAAAGTTGGGGTAATGTATGCTGGAGAAATAGTTGAATTTGGAGATGTATTTAAGATTTTTGAAAATCCAAAACATCCATATACAATGATGTTGATGAGAGCACTTCCAAGAATCACAAAAAAAGAAGGTAGATTAGAGGTTATTAAAGGTGATGTAGCAAATCTTATGGATCCTCCAGAAGGTTGTAAATTTCATGAAAGATGTCCCTATGCCTTTGAAAGATGTTTTGTAGAAAATCCAGAATTAGTTGAAGTTGAAGAAAATCACAAGAAGGCATGTTTTTTAAAAGGAGAAATTGATGGAACCACTAGTTAAAATAGATAGCTTAAAAAAATACTACAGAATTGAAAAAGGACTTATAAAGAAAAAAACAATAAATGTTAAAGCTGTAGACAATGTGGATCTTGAAATATTAAGAGGAGAAACCTTTGGACTGGTTGGAGAGAGTGGAAGCGGTAAGACCACTGTAGCCAGGTTACTCCTTAATTTTACGGGACCCACTGAAAATACAATATATTTTGACGGAGTTGATATTTTCAACTGCAGTAGTTTAGAATTAAGTAAATTGAGAAAGAGGATTGGAGTTGTTTTTCAAGATCCTGCAGCATCTTTAAATCCAAGAAGTACTATATATGATACATTGAGGAGACCACTAGAGTTAAATAATGTAGATAAAAGTGAAATAAATAATATAATAAATCAGATTATTGGACAAGTTAACCTTGGAAAAGAGCTTCTCAGCAGGTATCCCCATCAACTAAGCGGAGGACAGCAGCAGAGGGTTAGTGTAGCAAGGGCAATTATATTGAAACCGGACTTTTTAGTTTTAGATGAACCTACTTCTGCATTAGATATATCTGTACAAGCTCAGGTATTGAATTTGCTTTTAGATATACAAAAAAAATATAATATGACCTATTTGTTTATAAGTCATAATTTATCTGTAGTTCGCTATATCAGCGATAGAATAGGTGTTATGTATTTAGGTAAAATTGTTGAAATAGGGAGTGTTGACCAAATATATAAAAACACTTTGCACCCATATACAGTAGGATTATTAACATCAGAACCGGCACTATCTCCAAGAGAAAGGGATAGAAACAAGCTAATTTTAGAAGGTGAAGCTCCTAGTATGATGTTTGATATTAAAGGATGTAATCTTTCAAACAGATGTCCATTTAAAAAAGATATTTGTGATAATGAGGTGCCAAAATTAATCGAAGTAGAAAAGGGCCATAAAGCTGCTTGTCATTTTGCCGGCGAGTTAGAATTTAAATATTGAAAATCTTTATTTGCTTTTAAGAATACAATATACTTATGCAAAAACCCTTGTATTTATAAATTATAGTGCTATAATAATATTACAATAGAAATCGAACTTACTAAATCATAATTAGCAAATGATTTTTAAGTAAGAAATTCTAAAAACCTTATTAGTATAAAAGATTTAAAGTTTCAAGATAGTAAGATGAGTAAGATTTGAAAAGTTGTGAAAAGGGTTAACTCTCTGAGTAACAAGATGTTTAAGTAAGAAAGATCCAAAATTTTGAAAGTTTGTTTTAAAGTATAAAAGGTATTTAGAAAAGTAAAACTTAGAAGTTGATTGTGAAAAGATTTTAGCAAGGACGATAAAAGTTGTAGTAACAATCCAAAATGGAGAGTTACTTTAAAAATTCTGTTAGGGTGAATCCCCGAAAGGAGAAACATGAAAACAGAAGTATTGTAGGAACCAGTTCTCAGAGGTAGAACAAAGAGAGCTGGTTTCCTACTTTTTTGTGCTTTTTGGTTCTATAATTATATAACTTATTATATAATAAATATATATTTGAAAAATTGGAGGGAAAAATGAAAACAGTTATTTTAGATGGTTATACTTTAAATCCCGGGGATCTAAGCTGGGATGGATTAAAAGAGTTGGGAGAAGTAGAAATATACGATCGTACAGCTGATGATGAAATACTGGACAGAATCAAAGAAGCAGATGTAGTATTTACAAATAAAGTTCCTTTGAGAAAAAAACATATAGATTTATGCAGCAACTTGAAATATATTGGTGTGTTAGCTACAGGATATAATATAGTTGATGTAGAAGCAGCCAGGGAAAGAAACATACCTGTATCAAATGTACCTGTGTACGGAACGAAATCTGTTGCACAGATGGCTTTTGCATTATTGCTTGAAATATCTAATCACGTGGGAGCTCATTCGGAGTCTGTACATGAAGGAGATTGGGCAAACAGTAAGGACTGGTGCTACTGGAAATATCCATTAATTGAACTTGCTGGGAAGACATTAGGAATAATAGGATTAGGTAGAATAGGTATGAACGTAGCTAAAATAGCTCAGGGTTTTGATATGAATGTTATAGCATATAATCACGACACTAAAAAATCCCAGCATGAATACGGAAAATACGTATCCTTAGAAGAATTATTAAAAGAATCAGATATTATATCCCTTCACTGTCCCTTAGTTCATTCAACTGAGGGTATCATAAATAAAGATACTATTAGAAAGATGAAGGATGGTGTTATAATAATAAATAATTCAAGAGGACAGTTAATAGTTGAAAAGGATTTAGCAGATGCTTTAAATTCAGGGAGAGTTTATGCAGCTGGTCTTGATGTAGTGTCATCGGAACCTATAAAAGAAGATAATCCTTTGTTAAAAGCTAAAAACTGTATTATAACTCCTCATATATCCTGGGCACCTATAGAAAGCAGAAAAAGACTTATGGATGTGGCTGTTAAAAATTTAAAAACTTTTATGGATGGGGACCCTATTAATATAGTAAATAAGCGTAAGCAAAATATGATTAGTTTGGAAGAAGTTATTGAAGGGATGGAATTTGGTTCTTACGATAGTAACTACTACTACCATGTTGAAAGCGGCACTATAGTAATGTTGACAAGTCAAGATATATATTATGCAGAAGAAGAAAGAGACATAGAGGATGCACCAGAATGGCAAAAGGAAAATATAAAATTAGCATATGAATTTATTGAAGGGTCTTCTGATTCTTTTATAAAGCTGCCGGGAAAAGATGAAATAGATGAGTATAGGATGATGGAATCTTTTATTTCAAACATTGAACATGATAGAATAAGAAATGAACTTTGGGAAGCTATCGAAGGCAAGGGTGCTTTTGGAAGATTTAAAGATTCTGTGTTTGAATTTGGAATTAGAAATGATTGGTTTGAATATAGAGATAAATGTTATAGAGAAATAGCAAAAGAATGGTGTGAGATTAACAATATAGAATACGAGGAACAAGAAGATTAAGAAATATTTAATAAAAAGGTAGGTAGATATGGATATTAATGAGTACGAAAAATTGGTGAAAGCAAATTATGAAAGAAATCTTGATATTTTATCAGGATTTAAACAACTAACCCAGAATATTTCCAGAAAGTCTTTTTAAATTTATTAGATGAATTCAGGATGATACCAAAGACTATAATTCTTCGACCTAATATAAATATTTCATATATGGTCGATTTATTTAACAAATTAGATATAGAAATAAGAGAAGTAAAAAATCTACATATAATTCCTGAAATAAAAAAAGGATTCTATGAATATTAGAAAAAGAATACCCAACTCTTTAAATTGATAGAGTTGGGTATTCTAGATATTTATTTTCTACAGCTGATCTAATAAATCAACCATTTCTATAGCTGAAACTGCAGCATCGAATCCTTTGTTTCCAGATTTAGTACCGGCTCTTTCAATAGCCTGCTCTATAGTATCTGTAGTTAGAACTCCGAAAATTACCGGTACTTCAGTATCTAAAGATACGCTTGCTATCCCCTTTGTAACTTCATTTGATACGTAGTCGAAGTGAGGAGTTGCCCCTCTGATTACTGCACCAAGGCAGATTACAGCATCGTATTTTTTAGACTTAGCTAATTTTTTAGCTACGAGAGGCATTTCAAAGGCTCCTGGAACCCATGATATTTCAATGTTTTCTTCGCTGCCACCGTGTCTCTTTAAAGCGTCCATTGCACCTGAGAGAAGTTTCCCACCGATAAATTCGTTGAACCTTCCAACAATTATTCCGAATTTTTTATTATCAGCTTTTAACTGACCTTCATATACTTTCATTTAATTTTTCTCCTTCATATTTAGTAAATGACCCATTTTTTCTTTTTTTGTTTCTAAGTAAAATTTATTTCTTTCATTATGATTCATTTGAATTGATACTCTTTCGACTATTTCAATACCGTAGCCCGAGATACCAGAAAGTTTTTTAGGATTATTAGTCATTAGTCTAACTTTCTTAATTCCTAAATCCGCAAGTATCTGAGCTCCAATACCGTAGTCTCTCATATCTTCAGGAAATCCTAATGCTATGTTTGCTTCAACTGTATCCATACCCTGGTCTTGAAGTTCGTAGGCTTTAATTTTATTCATAAGACCTATACCTCTTCCTTCCTGACGCATGTACAGAAGAACTCCTCTACCTTCTTCTTCAATTTTTTTAACTGCTTCTTCGTACTGTTCGCCGCAGTCGCATCTTAAAGAACCAAAGGCATCACCGGTGAGGCATTCAGAATGAACTCTTACAAGTACCGGCTCTCCGTCATCAACAGTACCCTTAACTAGAGCAAGATGATGCTCACCATTTAGTTTGTTTACATATCCGTAAATATTAAAGTCACCGTGTTTTGTTGGAAGGTCGGCTTTTGCTACTTTTTCAACAAGTTTGTCGTTTTTTCTTCTATATGCTATTAAATCTGCGATGGTTATTATTTTTAAGTCGTGTTTTTCTACATAGTCCATCAACTGAGGAACTCTCGCCATAGTACCGTCTTCGTTCATTATCTCGCAAATTACTCCAGCAGGTTTTAGTCCGGCTAATCTTGCTAAATCAACAGCTGCTTCGGTATGTCCTGCTCTCTTCAATACCCCACCGTCTTTAGCACCTAGAGGGAAAATATGCCCCGGTCTTGTAAAATCTTTTGATGATGCATCTTCATCTACAAGTTTAATGACTGTATCGGCTCTTTCTTTGGCTGATATGCCTGTAGTTACATTAATCCAATCAACAGATACGGTAAAGGCAGTTTCTTTAGGGTCGGTATTGTCTCTTACCATAGGGAGAATATCCAGTTCTTTTAATCTGTCTTTTGTCATTGGTGAGCAGATTAATCCTCGACCGTATTTAGCCATAAAATTTATAGCTTCAGGAGTAGCTTTCTCTGCAGCCATAAGTAGATCTCCTTCGTTTTCCCTGTCTTCATCATCAACTACAACGATCATTTTTCCATTTTTAATATCTTCGATTCCTTCTTCAATTGTGTTAAATTTTATCATTTAAACCTCCTTATATGAATCCGTTATTTTTTAGGAATTCTTCATTTAATCCCTGGTTTGTATTTTTAGTTTCTTCTTTTTTAAAATTAAGTAATTTTTCAATATATTTACCAACCATGTCGCATTCTAGATTGACTTCATCGCCTATTTTCTTATTAAGTAGAGTAGTTGCTTCTCCTGTGTGAGGAATAATTGATACTTTAAAACTTTGGTCATCTACGTAAGCTACAGTAAGACTTGTACCATCTATAGCTATTGAACCTTTCTCTACGATATATTTGAGTAGGTTTTTATCTGCTTTAAGGGTAATCCATACAGCATTGTCATCTTCTCTAAAGTCTATAATTATGCCTAATCCATCTACATGTCCCGATACCATATGACCGTCTAATCTATCTCCTACCTTCAACGCTCTTTCTACGTTTACCTTGGATCCGTATTTTAGGTTCTTAAAATTGCTTCTATTCATAGTTTCCGGCATTACATCTACGGTGTAGGTATTGGATGTTTTTTCTGTTACTGTCAAGCATACTCCGTTGGTACTAATGCTGTCACCAACTTTACTGTTTTGTAAAATACTAGGTGCTTTTACAGTTATTTGAGCTGAGTTGCCTCTACGGGTTACTGAGGTTATTTCTCCTACTTCTTCAATCAAGCCTGTAAACATACTACTCTTCCTTTCTTATATATCCAGATATCATTATATCTTCGTCGAAATATTTCGTTTCAATATTTTCAAGTCTTACTGCATCTTTAACGTGTTTAAATCCTTCTCCTGCAACAGGAGTTTTTGCCTGGGAGCCGCCGATGATTTTCGGTGCTATAAAGGTAATGACTTTATCTACTAATTTTTCTTTTAGCAGACTTTCGTTTAAAGTACTTCCACCTTCTACTAAGATGCTGTCTATACCCATTTTTGCTAAATATTCAAAGAGGTATTTTAAATCCACCTTGTCATTTTTCAGGGGGCATATTACTACTTCTGCATTTTCATCTTCTAAACTTTTAACTTTTTCTGAAGTTATTTTTTCCGTTGCAGCAATAATCGTCTTTGAATGAGATTTCAAATTTAATATTTTTGAATCCAGAGGGATTCTGCCTTCTGTATCTATAATAATCCTGTGGGGATCTTTGCCTTTTCTATTTTCAAGCCTGGTTGTAAGCATAGGATCATCGGCTAGTACTGTACCTATTCCTATCATTATTCCAGAAACTTTATGTCTTAACTGATGGACGTATTTCCTGGATTTTTCATTTGATATCCATTTTGAATCTCCAGTTGATGTAGCTATTTTACCATCTAAAGACATTGCAGTTTTTAGAATACAGAAAGGTTTATTTTCCGTAATGTATTTTATAAAAATTTCATTTAGTTCAGCTGCTTCTTTTTCTAATATTTCGGACTTAACTTCTATACCGTTTTTTTCTAAGATTTCTATTCCTCTTCCAGCTACCAAGGGATTAGGATCTTTCATCCCTATAAAAATTCTCTTTATACCTTCCTTGACAATTCTATCAGCGCAGGGTGGAGTCTTTCCTTGATGAGAACAGGGTTCTAAGGATACATACATATCTGCACCTTTCACATCTTCTTTAGTATTTAAAAAGGCATTGACTTCTGCATGATTTTCGCCGAATTTTTCATGATATCCTTCACCAATTATTTTTCCCTTCTTTACTATTACTGCTCCAACGAGAGGGTTTGGACTTGTGTATCCTTCTCCTAACTTTGCAAGTTCTAGAGCTCTTTTCATATATTTTTCTTCCAATATTTCACATCCTTATATTTCAAATAAAAAACCTGAAGGAAATTCCTTCAGGTTGTGTTTGTAATCTAATAGTATAAACTTAATAAAAAAGTATACACTTGTATTATTCTTCTCCCATCCAGACTTTACTGTCGGTACTGGAATCTAACCAGTTCAACCTGTTAAGGTTCGCGGACTATACCGCCGGTCGGGAATTTCACCCTGCCCTGAAGAAACTATTTAATTTCTTATAAGATAACATTTTCACGATTCCTTGTCAAATAATATTTTGGCATAGATAGTGTCATCTGATTGAGATGTGATAATGTCCTAAGTAGCCACACGAGAAAATGTCCCAAAAAGTTTAATGATATTATATAATAA
>JAWSUU010000063.1:0-12590 GCA_033549325.1 Bacillota bacterium
GGTTTGACATTACCGGTAATAGTTTAGTGGATTATTCTGGGGATGTAATTGTTAATATAACCGTTATGATGCTTATAGTTTTAGGTGGGATAGGATTTTATGTCGTTATGGAAACTTTAAGAGAAAGAAGATTCAGATATTTTTCTTTACATACAAAATTGGTACTTATAATAACTTTTATTTTAATAATTTCTGGAGCTTTGCTTGTTTTAATTATGGAATACAATAATCCTGAAACTTTAGGAACGTTAAGTGTTAGAGATAAAATAATGGCATCCTTTTTTCAATCTATTACTCCAAGAACTGCTGGGTTTAATACAATAGAGACTTATGGATTAGGATATTCAACATCCTTGCTAATAATATTATTTATGTTTGTAGGAGGTTCTCCAGGATCAACAGCGGGAGGAATAAAAACAACTACAACAGGAATTATTCTAATATCAACATATAGATTAATTATGGGATATGAAGATGTTGAAATTTTAAAGAAAAGAATTGATGCTAAGACAACTATAAGGGCACTATCTGTTGCAACAATATCAATTCTTTTAGTATCAGTTGTAACGATTGTTTTATCAATTACCGAAATTAACAGTGGATTTACTTTTCATGATATTTTGTTCGAAGTAACATCTGCCTTTGGAACTGTGGGATTAAGTAGAGGATTAACACCTAATCTCACGAACCTGGGAAAAATTTTAATAACTTTTACTATGTTTATAGGAAGAATAGGACCTTTGACAATTGCTTTTGCAATAGCTCAAGGACAGGATAAAAACAAAGGAAATTATAGATACCCGATAGGAAAAATACTTGTAGGATAAGGAGGACATATGAAACAATTTGTAGTTATAGGCTGTGGAAGATTTGGATCAAGCGTTGCTAAAACATTAACTAAACTAGGATACGATGTATTAGCCATAGATAAGGATCCCGATAAGGTTCAGGAAATATCTGAATATGTTACCCATGCAGTACAGGCAGATGCAGTTGATGAAAATGCATTAAAGACTTTAGGCATAAGAAATTTCGATGTAGCAATAGTTACAATAGGTTCAGACATACAAGCATCAATTATGGGAACCCTGATAGCAAAAGAATTAGGAGTGAAAAAAGTTATTTCTAAAGCTCAAAATGAACTCCACGGTAAGGTTTTATATAAAATTGGAGCAAACAAGGTTATCTTTCCAGAAAGAGATATTGGTATAAGAGTTGCACATAATTTGGTTTCATCTAATATTTTAGACGTAATAGAATTTGCACCGGATTACAGCATTATAGAAGTTGCTGCAAAACAAGAATGGGAAGATAAATCTTTGAAAGATTTAAAATTACCTAGAACTTACGGAGTAAGTGTAATGGCGATTAAAACTGGAGAAGACGTAAATATATCTCCTTATGCAGAGGATGTTGTTAAAAGAGGAGATACTTTGATAGTAATTGGAGATAGTGCAAGTTTGAAGAAGTTAGAAGAAAAAGAAAATGATAAAAAGCAATAGTAATACCAAAATAAAATTATTAAGAAATTTACTTTCTAAAAAATACAGATATAAATATAAAAAATATTTAGTAGAAGGTTATCAAATTTCCTTGGATTATTTAAAATATTCAAAGAATATAAATTTTGCAATTGTGTCGGAAGAATTTGACAAGATTAATGATATAAGAAGATTAAAAGATGACTTAGAGATTAATATTGTTGATAAATCCATATTTAATAAAATAAGCGACACTAAAAATAGTCAGGGCATAATACTTGTTGTTGATTTTGAAGATTATAAAATCACTGAAGTAACTAACAAAAAGAATCTTATATTAATTGATGGGATACAAGACCCGGGAAACTTAGGAACTATAATCAGAACCTGTGATGCATTTAATGTAGGTGGAGTAATAACCTTGGAAAAGACTGTTGATTTATACAACAGTAAGACCGTTAGAGCTTCAATGGGTTCCATTCCCAGGTTACCAGTAGTTGTTTGTGATAGCAATGATGAGGTCTTAAAAATACTTAAGAATTCAGGATTTAAAATATTATCTTCAACACCAAGATTTAATATAGATATTAAAAATTTAGAGTGTAAAGAGAAAACAGCCTTAGTTATAGGGAATGAAGGTAGTGGTGTATCTGAAAAGATAATTAATGTATCAGATGATTTAGTTGGTATAAATATGAAAGGTGATATAGAATCACTTAATGCTGGTATCGCAGCTGGTATACTAATATACGAAATAACTAATTGATAGTTGATATATAAATTTAATTTTGATATAATCTATAAAAATATTAAATGCGATGATTGAGATTAAAAACTGGGATTAATAGCGAACCAAGAGAGTATGTGTCAAGGCTGTAAACATATACCGCTATCCAGTTGACTTTCCCTCAATAGCAGACAATCTGAAATCAGTAAGATTGTCCGGTTGAACCGTTAAAAATTAAAGTGAAAAGAAGAGTGGTACCGCGTCACTTCGCCTCTTAGGTGAAGTGTTTTATTTTTTGAAAGGAGATTTTTATGGAAGAAAAACTGCAAATAATTCAAAAAAATGCAATAAAAGAACTAAATAAAATTGAAACAAAGGATGAAATTGAAAAATTAAGAGTTAAATTTTTAGGAAAAAAAGGAGAACTGACCTTACTCTTAAGAGAAATGGGAAGCTTGCCTAAAGAAAAAAGACCTATAATTGGAAAAATGGCTAATGAAGTGAGAACCCTTTTAGAGGAAAATATAGAAGAAAAGAAACTGGAAATAGAAAAAATCGAGAAAAACAAAAAATTAGAAAAAGAAAAGATAGATATTACAATACCTGGTAAATTCCCGGATATTGGTAAAAGACATCCTCTTCTAAGGGTAAAAGAAGAGTTGGAAGATTTATTCCTAAAGATGGGCTATGATGTTGTAGAAGGTCCGGAAATAGATACGGTAGAAAACAATTTTGATGCTTTAAATGCACCACCGGATCATCCTTCAAGAGATAAATCCGATACTTTTTATATTAATGATGAGCTTCTTTTAAGAACACAAACATCACCGGTTCAAATAAGAGTTATGAAAGAACAAAAACCTCCTATAAGAATAGTTTCGGCTGGGAGGACATTTAGATTTGATGAAGTTGATGATACTCATTCACCGATGTTTCATCAGATGGAATGTCTGGTAGTAGATAAAAATGTTACATTAGCAAACTTAAAAGATTCTATAAATCACTTTGTAAAAGAACTTTTTGGTGAAGATATGCAAACAAGATTTAGACCCCATAATTTTCCTTTTACAGAACCAAGTGCGGAAGTAGATGTATCTTGTTTAGTATGTAAGGGAAAAGGTTGTGAAGCATGCAGCTATACTGGATGGAGTATGGAACTTTTAGGTTGTGGTATGGTTCATCCTAAAGTTCTTGAAAATTGTGGCATAGATCCAAATGTATATTCAGGATATGCCTTTGGTATGGGTATTGATAGAGTAACAATGGTAAAACATAAAATAAATGATATAAGATTACTGTTTGAAAATGATATAAGGTTTCTAAAACAATTTTAAGGAGGTATATATGTTAGTACCGATAAACTGGCTGAAAGAATATGTAGATATAAATACTGATGTAAGAGACTTATCAGATAAATTAACAATGACTGGGACACACGTTGATTCCATAATAAATATGGATAAGAACATAAACAATATTTACGTAGGAAAGATTACAAAATTAGAACCTCACCCTAATGCAGATAAATTACAGGTAGCACATGTAAATTTAGGGGATAGGAAACTAAAGCTAATTACAGGGGCAAAAAATATTAGTGAAAATGATTTAGTTCCCGTAGCAGTGGAAGGAGCCGTGCTTCCTAATGGTATGGAAATTGGAAAAACTGATTTTAGAGGTATAGAATCTCAAGGGATGCTTTGCTCTTACGAGGAACTTGGAATTGATAGCTCATTAGTACCAAAAGAATCTAAAGATGGAATAATTATTATAAATGAGGATATTGAACTAGGAAAAGATATCGTTGATGTTTTAAATCTAAAGGGGCATATATTAGATTTAGAAATTACATTTAACAGACCTGATTGTTTAAGTATGGTTGGAATTGGTAGAGAAACTGCTGCTACTCTAAATACTGAATTTAAATACCCTGATATTCAAATAAACAATGAAGTTGAAGATATAAAGGATTATGTAAAAGATATTAAAATATTAGATAAAGATTTATGTAGAAGGTATTATACTAAAGTAATAAAAGATGTAAAGATAGGACCATCTCCAATGTGGCTTCAGAGAAAAATAATGGATGCCGGTATAAGACCAATAAACAATATAGTAGATGCTACAAATTATGTTATGCTGGAAGTTGGTCAGCCACTTCATGCCTTTGATTTAGATTCAATTGAAGGGAAAATAGTAAAGGTAAGAAGAGCAAAGACAGGAGAAACCATTAAAACATTAGATCAGACAAATAGAAAATTGGATGAAGACATGCTGATTATAGCAGACGAAACAAAACCAATAGGTATTGCAGGTGTAATGGGAGGATACGACTCAGAAGTAAGAAAAAATTCAAAGACAATATTAATGGAAAGTGCTAATTTTGACGGGAAATCCGTTAGAGAAACATCTAAAAAACTAGGACTTAGAAGTGAAGCTTCATCTAGAAACGAAAAAGATCTCCCAAATGAAATTGTAGTTGATGCTTGCAACAGAGTATGTCAAATAATTGAAAGTATTGGAGCAGGAACAATTGTGAAAGGATTTATTGATAGAGGAGATAAAGTATCTTCATTAAGAGAAGTAATCATGGACCCTATAAACTGTAATAATTTATTAGGTACAAACATTGAAGATAAAAAAATGGTAGATATCTTAAATTCATTAAATATTGAAAGTAAATTGACTCAGGGAAAAATAGTATCAAAAATACCTAATTTTAGAAAAGACTTAGAAATAGAAGCGGATTTAATTGAAGAGGTGGGAAGAATACATGGTTTTCATAATATACCACCTAAACCATTGAAAGGTAATATTTTAAAAGGTTCAAAATCAGAATTGAGAAAGGTAGAAGATAAATCTAAGGATATTTTATATGGTTTAGGATTATATGAAATTACTACATACTCATTTATAAGTCCTAAAGAATACGATAGATTTCTAGTTGAAGATAACAATCCTTTAAGAAATTATGTTGAAATTAGTAATCCTTTAGGAGAAGATTTTAGTTCTATGAGAACAACCTTATTACCAAATATGCTTAAAGTTATTTCTAAAAACTCTAATTACGGAATAAAGGAAGGAATGCTCTTTGAGATAGGAAACACTTTTAATAATACTAATAAAAACACCCCCGATGAAATAAGGAAAATAAGCATAGGTATTTACGGAGGATATGATTTTTTCAGTTTAAAAGGAATAGTTGAAAATTTATTAACTAAATTTGGACTTAAATATAAATTTGTAATTGAAGAAAAATTAGCTTCATTTCATCCGGGTAGAACTGCAAGAATATTAATCGATGATATAGAAATTGGGTTAATTGGTGAAATTCATCCCGATGTTAGAAAAAATTATGAAATAGATGAAAGAACTTATGTAGCTGAAATAGATGTTCCGAAAATACTAAAAAATAAAAGTGAAGAAAAAATTTATCATGAGATAGCTAAATATCCTTCAGTAACTCGAGATATATCAATAGTTGTGGATGAGGACGTTCTGGTTGGAAATATTATTGAAGAAGTTGAATCTATGTCTATAGAGAATCTTGAAAAGATTGAAATGTTTGATATTTACAGAGGTAAAAATATAGAAGTTGGAAAGAAAAGCTTAGCATATACTATGGTTTTTAGATCTTCAGATAAAACTTTATTAGAAGAAGAAGTTAATGACAAGTATGAAAAAATACTGGAAAGATTAAAAACTGTCTTTAATGCTAAATTGAGATAATTGGAGTTGATTATATGAATATTAATCCGGTAGCATTTTCAATATTTAACATAGATATTATGTGGTATGGGATATTGATAGCATCAGGAGTATTAATTGGAACTTTGTTAGCACTTAGAGAGTCAAGAAGAATTGGATTTAGAGATGAAGACTTAATGGATTTATTAATAGTTGCAATTCCTTCTGCTATAATAGGAGCCAGGTTGTATTACGTTATTTTTCAATTTGACTACTATAAAAACAATCTTTCAGAAATTATAAACATACGAGGTGGTGGCTTAGCCATTCACGGAGGTATTATAGCAGCTGTTATTGTTGGTGCTGTATTTTGCAAAATAAGGAAAGTAAACTTTTGGCAGATAGCAGACATTACTGCACCCAGTATTATTTTAGGACAGGCCATAGGCAGATGGGGAAATTTTATTAACCAAGAAGCTTACGGTACAGTAACTGACCTACCCTGGGGAATAATTGTAGATGGACAAAAAGTGCATCCTACATTTCTTTATGAATCATTGTGGAACATAGTGGTGTTTGTTTTTCTGCTATGGTATAGACGTAAAGGAAGAAAAAAAGATGGTGAAGTATTCTTACTGTATGCAATACTTTACTCGGTTGTCCGATTTTTTGTGGAAGGTTTAAGGACTGACAGCCTCATGTTTGGGGGATTTAGAGTAGCTCAGCTAATAAGTATTGCTATTATAATAACTATGACTGGAATTTTTATAAAAAGAAGAAAATAATTTATTTTAAAAAAATCAAGTATATACTTGATTTTTTTTTGTCTTTTTTTAATTAAAGTGGTATAATAAACCCATCAAGTGGTATAATATACCCATAAGGTGGTAGATTATGTTTACAGGAGAATTTTTTCACAACATAGATAAAAAAGGAAGACTTATAATACCTGCTAAATTTAGATATGATTTAGGAGAAACTTTTTATTTAGGAAAAGGCTTTGATAAAAGTTTGCTTATATATCCTGAAAATACCTGGAAAGAATTTACGAAGAAATTAAAAAAATTATCAATACTTAGTACTGAACATAGATATTTTTCAAGAAGGTTTTTGTCGGGCTTTACCGAATGTAGTATTGATAAACAAGGAAGAATATTAATACCACCTAATTTAAGAGAATATAGTGAAATGAATGAAGAAACTGTTATAATCGGAGTTTTAGATAGAATAGAAATTTGGAATAAAAATAATTGGGACATTTACTCTAATGCAGAGGACATGGATTTCAATGAAATTGCAGAAAAAATGAATGACTTGGGATTAGACTTGTAGGAGGCTTATATGGATTTTTATCATGAACCTGTAATGTTAAATGAAATTATAGAAGGATTAAAGATTAAAAAAAATGGTATATATGTTGACTGTACTCTAGGAGGAGGAGGTCATACAAAAGAAATATCCAAAAAAGCTTACGATGGGAAGGTAATAGCTATTGATAGAGATATTGAAGCTATAAAAAACTTTGAGAAAGAAAAAGATAAGTATAAAAACGTTACTATTGTTCAAAATAATTTTATGAATATTGATAAGGTATTACAAGATTTAAATATAAATAAAATTGACGGAGCTTTAATTGATCTTGGAGTATCTTCATACCAACTAGATAATCCTGAAAGAGGATTTTCATATAATGAAAACTACGAACTAGATATGAGAATGAATAAAGAACAAAAACTTACTGCAAGACATGTAGTAAATGGTTACACAAAAAACGAATTAAGAGAAATTATATATAAATACGGTGAAGAAAAATGGGCGGATAGAATAGCTGAATTCATTGTAAAAGAAAGAGAAGATAGATTTATCGAGACAACCTTTGATTTAGTAGAAATAATAAAAAATGCAATACCAAAGTCCGCTAGAATTGACGGTCCTCATCCAGCAAAAAGGACCTTTCAAGCAATTAGAATAGAAGTAAACAAAGAATTAGATGTTATTGAACCAACAATCAAAAAAATTGTAAATAAATTAGCAAAAAATGGAATTATATGTGTTATAACGTTTCATTCTTTAGAAGATAGAATTGTAAAAAACACATTTAAGTGGCTTGAAAAAGACTGTGTTTGTCCACCAAAACAACCAATTTGCAACTGTGATAAAAAAAGAGAAATAAAAATTATTACTAAAAAACCTTTAGAAGCCTCATATGGAGAAGTAAATCGAAATCCAAGATCAAGAAGTGCAAAACTACGTATTGCTAAAAAATTATAAGGAGTGTTATTATGGCAGCTATTGAAAGTGGAAGAATCCGCCACAGAAAAACAAAAACTAAAGAGAGAAAAAAATTTAGAGTTAACACACAATTTAAATATTTTTCATATTTGTTAATTGCTTTCATTTTAGGCTTAACAATAATATATAATTATGCTATAATAACTCAGACTCGTATGGAAATAGACGATATAAATAGAGAGATAAATTTGCTCAGTAAAGAAAGAGAAGACATGATTATTCTGATTGAAAGCACTAAAAATACTGGTATAATAGAAGAAAATGCTAGAGCTTTTTTAGGAATGGATTATCCTGACTTAAATCAACGCACTTTTTTAGAAGTAGCATATTCCGAAGAACCTAAAGAAATTGCTATGGAAAGTACTAATCAAAATGCGTTGGATAATATTTTTAGAAAAACTTTTTCTCTAATTGGCGATTAAGAGATTTGAGGGTAATATAATGAAAAGACCAAATTTAAAAATACGAAAGAGAATCATTTTTCTAATGTTTCTCTTTTTTCTTATTATAATAGCTTTAATAGTTAGATTAGGATATATACAATTGATAATTGGAGAAGAATATAAAAAAGAAGCTTATGAACAATGGTCAAGAGATATAACTCTTAACTCCGTAAGAGGAGTAATTTATGATTCTAAAGGCAAAAAACTAGGAATGAGTATAGGCAGTGATACTGTAGTTTGCTGGCCGGATGATGTTAAAAAACTTGAAATAGATTACAGTAATATTGCCATAAATGAAGAAAATTTATTTGAAGAATTTTTCATGAAATTAACTAACCCCAACTATGAAGAAGTTGAGGTTGTTGAACCGGAGCCTGAAAACAAACAAACTCCGGAAAAAATAGCAAAAACTTTATCAGAGATCCTTGAAATGGATGAAGAAAATATTTATGAAATGATTACTAGTGATGAAAATTATGTTACAATAAAAAGATGGATTTCAATAGAACAATCTAAAAAAATAAAAGAAGCTAATCTTACAGGAATTAGTTTAATAGAAGATAGCAAAAGAGTTTATCCCCACGGTGAATTTCTAGCTCATGTATTAGGTTTCACTAATATCGACCAAGTAGGTATGTACGGTATTGAAAGTGTTTACAATAATGAATTACAGGGAATCCCAAGCAGAAGAATTGTAAATACAGACTCTAAAGGAAGAGTTTTGCCTTACGGCTATGAAGAGTACTTTGAAGGGGAAGAAGGATTAAATGTAGTTTTAACTATAGATGAAACTATACAACACTTTGCTGAAGATGCTTTAGAAAAAGGATTTAATGATAACAATGCAGAAAGTGCCAATATAATAATAATGAATCCAAACACTGGAGAAATTTTAGCTATGGCTGGATTACCTGAATATAACCCAAATGATCCAAGAAAAATTCCGGATAATATAAATATTGATAGCTATACACAGGAAGAATTACAAAATATATGGTTTAAATACTGGAGAAATTCCGTTGTTAATGACATATATGAACCTGGGTCAACATTTAAATTAATAACTTCAGCAATAGCTTTAGAAGAGAATAAAATAAATTTAGATACTAACTTTCATTGTGATGGTTATGTAACACAGATAGAAAGCAATTCAACAATAAAGTGTTGGAGATATTATAATCCCCATGGAGATCAAAATTTATTTGAAGCATTACAAAATTCTTGCAATGATGCATTGGCGGAAATAGGACTGGCAATAGGAAAAGAAACATTTTTCGAATACTTAAAAGCATTAGGATTCGGAGAAAAAACAAATGTTGAATTAAACGGGGAAGCAGTTGGCATAGTGAATAATCCAGATATTATGAAGGATGTAAATTTGGTGACACAATCCTTCGGTCAGGGTATTTCTGTAACGCAGCTACAACTGGCTACAGCAATATCAGCTATAAGTAATGGTGGATATTTATATGAGCCCCATCTTGTAAAAAATCTTGTAGATCAAGATGGAAACATAGTTATGGAAAAAAAACCTAAATTAGTAAGACGAGTATTTTCTCAAGATACATCGGATAAAATGCTTGAAGCAATGAAATCAGTAGTTTCAGAAGGTTCAAGTAGAAGTGCATATGTACCGGGCTACAGCGTAGGAGGAAAAACGGGAACAGCACAAAAAGTAATAGATGGTATTTACGTAGATGGGAAATATATTACTTCATTTGTTGGAGTTGCCCCTACTTATGATCCTGAAATTTTAGTCCTGATGTCGATAGATGAACCAAAAGAGTCCTATTATGCATCAACGATAGTAGCTCCTTTAATAGGAGAAATAATAGAAAATACTATGCAGTATTTGAATGTAGAACCTAAATACGATGAAGAAGAACTTGAAAAAATTGAAAAATCCTATGTTGTTGTACCTGAATTAGAAGGATTGACAATAAAAGAAGCTAGTGAAATATTAACAAAATTAGGACTTAAACACAATGTGACTATGGAAATTTCTGAGGATACAATCGTTAAAAAACAATATCCTGATTATGGTACAGAAATTCTTCAAAACTCAATGATAACTTTAATTCTAAATTAATTCGAGGGTAAAAATGAAATTAAATGAAATAATAAAAAAAATAGAGTATATAAAAGCTAATAAATCAATTGAAGATCTTGATATAGATATAGATAATGTAACAAATGACTCTAGAGAGGTTAATGAAAAAAGTATTTTTATAGCTGTAAAAGGATTTAAAAAAAATGGGCACGATTTTATAGAAGATGCAATGAAAAAAGGTGTAAAAGTTGTTTTATGCGAAGAAGAAAACTTTTTAATTAGAGAGGTTGCCGTTTTTATAATAAAAAATCCTAGAAAAATACTTTCAAAAATATCAAGTATTATATACGGCGAGCCATCAAAGAAACTAAATTTAATAGGAGTAACCGGAACTAATGGAAAAACAAGTATCACGTATATTTTAGATTTTATATTCAGATATAATGATTATAAAACTGGAGTGATAGGAACCATGGGAGCTCTGATTAATGATAAAAAATATATCCTAAACAATACAACTCCAGATTCAAATCAACTTCATTACTATATGAAAAAAATGATTGATGAAGATGTTAAAAATTGTTTTATGGAAGTGTCTTCTCATTCAACAATGTTAAATAGGGTAGATGATGTATTTTTTAATATTGGAATTTTTACAAATTTGACAAAAGACCATTTGGATTTCCATAATTCTATGGAAGAATATTATCAAGCAAAAAAAGCTTTTTTCTATAGAGTTGAAACGGCTATTATCAATATTGACGATGAATATGGATATAGACTTTATAATGAATTGAAAAATGATAATATAAACGTAGTTAGCTACAGCATAAATAAAGAATCAGATTATAAAGCTAAAATTAAAGACACCAGCATAAATGGAACATTATTTATCGTTAGTATTGGAAAAGAAAATCATGAGTTTAAAATTAATACCCCTGGGAAATTTAGCGTTTACAATACTCTAGCATCTATTATAGCAGCAAAACTTTCAGAGATAACAATAAAAAATATTCAAAAAAGTTTAAATATATTTAAAGGAGTAATTGGAAGATTTGAGATTATACATTCTAAGTTAGAATGCACAATTATTTTAGATTTTGCTCATACTCCAGATGGATTAGAGAAAATTATGGAAACAATAGATGAAGTAGCCGTTGGAAGAAAAATTGTAATGTTTGGTGCTGGTGGAGAAAGAGATATTTCCCGAAGGGCATTAATGGGAGAAGTGGCTGGAAGGTACTGTGATCTTTGCTATCTAACTTCTGATAATCCAAGATACGAGAATCCTAAATCTATTTGTGAAGAAATAGCTAAAGGAGTAGAAGTACACCATAATAATTATAAAATTATTATAGATAGGAAAGAAGCAATTAATCATATAATTGACAATTACAAAAAAAACGATATTATTCTACTTGCTGGAAAATCTACAGAACCATATCAGGCAATTGAAGATAAAAAAGTCCCTTACAATGAAAGAGATATTACAATGAAAGCTATTTTTAAAAAAGAAAAAAGTATGGAAGGTTAATATTATGATAGGAGATATTTTAAAGACATTACTAGTAAGCTTTTTACTTGGATTAATTTTTATACCTATGAATATTTTAATTTTTAAAAGATTAAACTACAGACAGTACATCAGGGAAGAAGGTCCTTCTTCCCATATAAACAAAACAGGTACTCCAACTATGGGAGGTATAGGAATAATTTTAGCAATTGTTATATCTATATCTATTTATGCAAATATTGATTTAAATTATCTTTTTTTCTTAATTAGTATATTAGGTTTTGGGTTAATAGGATTTATTGATGATTTTATTAAAGTTATATTAAAAAGAAATTTAGGTTTCAAAGCTTATCAAAAAATAATCGGACAAATTATTTTTTCAATAGCAATTGTAATTTAC
>JAWSUU010000064.1:0-12500 GCA_033549325.1 Bacillota bacterium
GAAGCTATGAAGCAGGTACAAATATAACCATATCTGCAGTTGCTTATGAAGGTTATGAATTTATAGAGTGGAAAGACGGCGAAGATCAGATTGCTACTGCTGCTTCTTTTGGATATACAACTACCTCTGACAATAAAACCTTCACAGCTTATTTTGAATCAACAAGTGAATTCGCAGGGGGAAATGGTACAAAATCGGATCCTTATCTAGTAGAAACTGCAGAACAATTAGATAAGGTTAGGGACTATCTGGATGCCCACTTTAAACAGATTGCTGATATAGACTTAGGAGTTTCACCGTGGAATGAAGGTGAAGGTTGGGAGCCTATAGGAACAAGTGAAAACCAATTTCTAGGTCTATACAACGGTCAGGGATTTAAAATAGAGAATCTATCAATTAATCGATCTTTGAAAGATAACATTGGTCTATTTGGTATTACTAATGGAACAATACAAAAAGTTGAGATTATAAATGCCTCAGTCATAGGAAGAAATTATGTTGGTAGCCTGGTTGGTAGCAGCAATGGTGTTTTAAATCAATGTTACAGTTCCGGATCCGTTAATGGCCGAGATTTTGTCGGAGGTCTAGCTGGTGCCTCACCTGGTTCAGGCGCTTTAATACAACAATCTTTTTCAATGAGTTCAGTAGAAGGTACTGGCGATGTGGGTGGTTTAGTAGGTATGACTTATGGATTGGTAACTCAAAGTTATGCGACTGGTAGCGTTTCTGGAAACAGAGCAGGTGGATTAATAGGTGCCTGCTGGATGAGTGTATCAAATTCATACGCATCTGGAAAGGTAACAGGAACAACAGCTTCTGGAGGTCTTATCGGTCAAGGTGGCTATGGTTTATCAGGAGTCTATTACGATCAGGATACCACAGAAAATTCCGATGTTGGAAAAGGGGTGCCTAAATCAACAAATGAAATGATTCAGCAAAGTACTTTTATTGAATGGGATTTCGATTCTATTTGGACCATTAAAAACGGAGAAAGCTATCCGTACCTTCAGTGGCAGGGTAACGAAAATATTCCATATACCCCATCTCCATTTGCAGGTGGAAGCGGAACAGAAGCAGATCCTTATCAGGTAGAAACCGCGGATCAACTGGACGAAGTTAGAAATTTTTTAGATGCTCATTTTATACAAATAGCTGATATAGATTTAGCTGACTATGTTACTGAAGGGGGTATTTTCTATAATTCTGGAGAAGGTTGGGAACCAATAGGAAATAGCAGCAATAAGTTTCAAGGGTTTTATGATGGTGATGGATATACTATAAGTAATTTATACATAAATCGAGATATTAATGAAGTTGGTTTATTTGGATGCATATCTGAATTATCTGTATTGCAGAATCTTTCATTATTATCTGTAAATACATATGGTAATAGTATAAATGGTGGCCTTTTAGGGTATAATTTTGGAACTATAAATTCGATTACTGTATCTGGAATTGTTAAAGGTGATTATAGCGATACTGGACTTTTAGTTGGTCGAAATAAGGGTGAGATTTATAATAGTAGTTCAAGTGGGGAAGTAAGAGGTAGTTTATCTACTTTAAGTTCAAGTCCTAATGTTGGGGGACTTGTTGGTAATAATGCTGGAGCTAGCTCAAATATAACAAATTGTTTTTCAACGGCTGAAGTTTACGGCATTTATGAAATGGGAGGTTTAGTTGGTTACAATGAGGGTAGTATTAGTAATAGCTATTCTAAAGGTCATGTAAGTGGTTCTTATTATTATCTAGGAGGGCTTGTTGGAAGTAACACAGGTATTATTGATTTATGCTATTCTGAAAGTAATGTGTCAAATACTAGTCATTATTCTGGAGGTTTAGTTGGACGAAATTTTGGACAAATAAGAAAAAGTTATTCTTTAGGAAGTTTAAATAGTTCAGGGGCTGTGGTTGGTGGATTAACTGGTCTTAACTACGGGCTGATTACTGATTGTTACTCCCATAGTAATGTTCATGGGAATTTAACTGTGGGAGGTTTAGTTGGCTCTAATACTTATAGTGATTCACCATACTTGGGTGAAATTATTAATTCATATTCTACTGGAAGTGTGTCATTTAACAATAACACTAAAATTGGTGGATTGATAGGTTCTATGAATTCAGATACCGTTACTTCAAGCTACTGGGACACTGAAACTTCTGGACTTACTTCATCAGCTGGCGGTGTAGGAAAAACAACAGCTGAAATGCAGAATCAATCTACTTATACAGATACAGATTGGGACTTTACAGACATCTGGAACATAGATACAGGTACTTCATATCCATATCTAAAAAACAACGAACAACTACCTCATCCATCACCTTATGACTTTATAGTTTATAATAAGAAACAGTATGATGATACAGTAAATCAAAATGGTGATTTAAATTATTTGCTAAGCTCAGGTCCAACTTTAGGAACTTTAGTCTTTAATTCAGATGGAAGCTTTAGCTACACATCTAATCAATCTGATGATCCGTTGAAAGATACTGATTCTTTTTCATACACTGTAAACGGAAGTGAGCCAGTTTATATAAAAATTAAAATACTTCCTTCGCGAATATAATCATATAGAACAATATGTCAGACAGCAGACAAAAATCTGTTGTCTTTATTTTTAATCCCATCTTAATAAAAATATAACCAAAGATTGATTGTACACAGCCTGAAGTAGTGGTAAAATATAGTAAATAACTATACTAGGAGGAAATTATGTTTATATTTATAGGTATTATAATAGTGTTAGCAGTTTATTTGATTTTTGCATACAATAAATTTATAACCCTTAAGGAAAGAGTTGCAAATGCCTGGTCTCAGATAGAGGTTCAGTTAAAAAGAAGATACGACCTTATTCCAAATCTTGTAAACACTGTAAAAGCTTATGCTAAGCATGAACAGGAAACTTTCGAGAAAATTACTCAGGCAAGAGCTCAAGCAATAAATGCACAATCTGTAAAGGAACAGGCTCAAGCTGAAAGTCAACTTACAAATACTCTTAAATCACTATTTGCAGTAGCTGAAAGCTATCCAGAATTGAAAGCAGATGCAAATTTTAGAAATTTACAGGATGAGCTTACAAACACAGAGGGTAAAATATCTTTCTCAAGACAGTTTTACAATGACACCGTACAGAAATTTAACACTATGATAAAATTATTTCCAAACAGTTTAATTGCAGGAATATTTAAATTTACAGAAGCTGAATATTTTAATTTAGAAGAAGAACCAGAAGCAAGAGAAAATGTTGAAGTAAAATTTGATTGATGAGGTTTAATATGAAAAACAACAAAAAGATATTACTTATTTTTGTGATGTCTTTAATATTAATTTTTACAATTTCTTTAGGCAATAATGCATATGCTGAAAGATCTATGGATATACAGAGAGTAAATATAGAGGTTGAAATATTAAAAGATGGTACTATGGTCGTTAATGAGTACAGAACTATATACTTTGAAGGACAGTACAATGGTTTTTATCAAAATCTCAGTATGGACTCTGGAGTAAGCATTACAGATATTAAAGTATCTGAAGACGGTAAATCTTATGAATATAACCCTGGGGATGATTACGGTCCTCCAGGAACATATTTAACTAAAGATGAAGGTAAAAGCATTTTAGTTGATTGGAGTATAGATGCTTTTAACGAAACTCGTACTTTTTTACTTCAATATAAGGTTCACAATCAAGTTAAAATACACGATGATATCGGAGAACTTTACTATCAATTTATAGGTGATGAAACTGATATTCCTCAGGATAATGTAACAGTTACTCTTTTTCTTCCAGACGGATCAAAAGAAGAGGATTTGAGAGCTTGGGGACATGGCCCTTTAAGTGGAAATGTGGAGTTAGTAAATTCTCAGGAAGTTAGCTGGTATATAGATACTCTTCCTCCAAGGACTTTTTTAGAAGGTAGAGTAACCTTTACTCCTGAGATAATCAATAATAATAATTTGAAAACTAATAAATCAGCTCTAGATGACATTTTAGAAGAAGAACAGGAATTAGCTGATGCAGCTAATAGAAAAAGAGCTTTGGCTAAATTTGACTGGGGATTCGGTGGCCTTTCAGTGATCGGTGCCCTTGTATTTGGGATTTTTATGAGAATAAAGTATGCAAAACCTTATGATACAGAATTTACCGGAGATTATTATAGAGAACTACCGGCTGATTATTCTCCTGGAGAACTTGGATATCTCATAAGAAAAGGGCGTCCTAACTCTACGGATTTCACCGCAACTATTATCGATTTGGCCCAAAGAGGATTTCTTAAGTTAGAAGAAGTTGAAGAAGAAAGCAGATTTGCTTTATTTTCAATTTTCAAAAAAGATGAAACTACTTTTGCCGCTGTAAAAACTGAAAAAGAAGGAGAACTTAAACTTCATGAAAAGGAAGTGATGGATCTGCTATTTCACGAAATATCTGATGATGGTGAGAGTGTAATATTTACGGAGATAGAAAGATATGCTAAAAAACATCCTAAAACATTTAAAATTTATTGGGACGATTTTATAAGTGATATAAAAAGTATATCTGAAAAACATAAATTTTTTGATGAATCAAATAAGAAAACTACTATAATTGGGGTTCTTTCCATGATAGGATTTGGGTTTTTAGGATTTTCGTCATTTTTCTTTACAAGAATGTATGCTTTAGGTATAGGTTTGATAATTTCAGGATTCATTTCTATGGTTTTAATCGCAACTATCAATAGAAGAAGTAAAAAAGGTGAGGAAGATTATGTAAGGTGGATGGCTTTCAAAAAATTCTTGCTCCATTTTTCTGAAATGAAAAGACATGAACTCCCTTCCCTAGTTATATGGGAACACTATATGGTTTATGCCGTAACATTAGGAATAGCTAAGGAAGTTATGAAAGAACTTCAAGTTGTTTATCCCAATTTAAGAGATGGTGAATACAGATTTGGATACGGTTGGTACTACTACAGTGCAGCAACTGGTAGTTCTATTGATAACCTTACAAACAGTTTTGATAATTTAACCACCAGTATTAATAGTTCGCTAAACACTGCATTAAGCAATACATCATCAGGTTCCGGCGGTGGCGGAGGATTCTCCGGCGGTGGCGGTGGAGGTGGCGGTGGCGGCGGTATCGGCGGCCGCTAAAAGCAACAAGGAGGCACAGTATGAAAGCAAAAATTAAAAAATTTATAATAATAAATATTGGATTAATAATACTAACCTGTGGTATGTATTTTTTCTTAATTCCATCTGATTTAGCTGTAGGTGGAACCACAGGTCTTGCAATGGTAATAAGCTATTTAATTCCAGAAATACCTATTAGTATATTTTTGGCTATCATCAATGTGTTTTTACTAATAATTGCCTTTATTATGTTCGGTAAGGCTTTTGGTGCAAACACTATATATTCAAGTTTAGCTATTTCAGGTATGCTGGCAGTTTTAGAACTTACTATTCCTATGAATCAACCTTTTACAGATGATTTATTTATCAATCTGATTTTCGGAATTTTTATCACAGGAGTAGGTATGGGTATAGTTTTTAACCAAAATGCATCTACCGGCGGTACTGATATAGTAGCGAAAATAATAAATAAGTTTACTCACATTGATATAGGTAAATCCTTGTTGATAGCCGACTTCTTTATAGTTTTATTTGCCGGTTTGGTATTCGGTGCAAGACTGGGTATGTATGCCTTACTGGGAGTAGTAATAAACTCCTTCGTAATAGATAAAATGATAGCAGGTTTTAATATAAAAATAAATATGATAATAATATCTGAAGAATATGTATCAATAAATAAATTCATTTTAGATGAGGTAGGAAGAGGTACCACCATTTACCATGCTACCGGAGGATATTCAGAGGAAGAAAAATCCATAATTAACACTATCGTATCAAGAAGAGAGTATATTAAAATAAGAGATTTTGTTAGAGATACAGACGAACGAGCTTTTCTATCAGTGTCTTATATAACTGAAGTTGAAGGTGAAGGTTTTACTTTTGAATAAAATTTAAATTTTTTACTTAAAATCCCTTGCAATGAAGAAAAAAAATGGTATAATATAAATATAATATCCCATTAAAAATTTTATATTAGTACTAAGTTGTTGGAAAATTTTAGTTTGATGAATAAGTTTAATAAGTAAGTTTAGTTTTTTAAAAGAGTTTAATAAAGAAAAATTTTAGTTTGAACATTGAACACGTTTCAAGAAAAAAGTTTTTAATTTGTTTAACAGTTTTAGGAAAGAAGATTTTAGTTTATTAACATTTCAAATGAAAATGAAAAATTTGTGGAAACCGTTGTGTACTAATTAAAAAATAAAAATGGGATATTTTATTTACAAAGGCTTTCTCGAAAGAGAAAGCCTTATTAGCATATTTTTGTAATCTAGGAGTTTTAAAATGATAAGCAATAAAAGTTATGAAGAATTATTAGAATATCTAACCAAAACCGACCTATTAGCTTTCGAACGAACTAAACTTGCCAATAAAAGAACTTTGCTATCATACATTAGAACTGCATTTTCATTATTAATTGCTTCTGTTGGAATTATTGAATTTTTCGAAAACAATATCTTTATAATGTTAGGATTTATTCTTATTCCTATCTCTTTTATGTTTCTAATTATAGGAATAATTAGATTCTCCCAATCTCAAAAAACTATAGATAAGATTATTGATTATAGAAACGATATAAAATGATTAATTCTCCATAAAAACACATTGATTTACTACTTTTAATCCTAGTTTTTCATAAAGACTTTGAGCTATAGGATTATCCGTATATAGTCTTATTTTTTCTAATCCTAAATCTTTTTTTAATTTAACTGCCCTAGTTACTAATTCCTTTCCAACGCCCATGTTTCTGTAGTTCTTATCAACATACAGTTCATCTATTTGTAACACACCTTTACTCCACTTTCCTATTTTAGGAATGTACAATATATGTATCCATCCAATGAATGTATCATTATATTTCGCTGCATAAACATAGAAATTTTTATTATTTAACTCTTTTTCTATTCTCTCTGCATGATTAATCTTTGTGTCTATTTTTTCTTCTAAATTTCTCTCTCGTCCCTTTACCCTCTTGTAAATCATGTCACAGTACAAATGATAATTTTTTATATTTATCTTAACTATTTCAACAGTGTTCATTTTTGTATCTCCTTGTTTATTTTTTTATGAATTCTCTATATTGTTTTATATCTGATTAATAACTTTGACTAATCTATAAACTTGAATCCGCTTTTTAATACTTTTCTTATACTAAAATTCAACATTAGCGAAATTATTAACCCTTCAACTATTAATATGAAAATATATTTTAATATATTGTTTTGTGATATTCTCAGCATGATCTGGTTAATATTAGTTGAAAATAAAGTATCTGTAAGTATTATTCCCATCCAAAAAATAAAGCTTATAAAAAATGCATTTAAAACTATTGCCTTTATATCTGAAATTTTTTTCTTCTTTTGAATGTGAATTAAAAAAGCAATCATACAGTATCCTATAATAAAAAAACTCTGTATTCCATAAAGTATTAGAGTTGATAAGATTAAAGCAAAATAGACGAATAAAATTTCTTTATAATCATTGTTCTTTAAAAAAGCAAATATCAAAAACGGAATAAAAAATGCATTAAGAATGTTTGTTACACCTTTAAATATTGTAAAGGAGATAAATGCTAAAGCTATTATCATTCCACCTTTTGTTATAGTTTTAGTTTTTATTATTATCACTCCAGTTGCATCAAATATTTTTTTTATTATATCCTTATATTTATAATATTACAATAAATTTATATTGAACTGTTATAATGTTAAATAATAAACATAATTGAAGGGATATTTTTGTTGTGATATTATATTGAAAAAGGAAAGAAGGGATTAAATGGAAATTAGAAAGGTTTCTATTATAGGTTTAGGAGCTTTAGGTATTCTTTACGGTAATCATCTACTAAGTAATATGCCGAAAGAAGATTTAAGAATTTTAGCCGACAAAGATCGAGTAAAAAGATACAAGAAAAATGGAATTTTTTGTAACGGAGAAAAATGTAACTTTAATTATATAACTCCTGATGTAGAAAACGATCCTGCTGATTTAATGATTTTTTCTGTAAAATACGGCGGATTAAAAGAAGCAATAAAAGATGCAAAAAATCAAATAGGAGAAAACACTATAATCATATCTACGCTAAATGGGATTGTAAGCGAAAAAGAAATTGGAGAAGCCTTATGGTATTGATAGAGTTGTTTACTGCGTAGCACAGGGCATGGATGCTCTCAAAGAAGGAAATGAATTGACTTACCACAACATGGGCAATTTGTGTATAGGAGAGTTAACCGGCGAAAATTTATCGGATAAAGTTAAAAGTGTAGTAAGTTTTTTCGACAAGGTTAATCTTCCTTATATATTAGATAATAATATGAAAAATAGATTATGGGGAAAGTTTATGCTAAATGTTGGAGTTAATCAAACTGTAGCTTTATATGAAGGTAACTACGATACTATACAAACTCCCGGCAAAGAAAGAAATACTATGATTGCAGCTATGAGAGAAGTAATGGAACTTTCAAAATATGAAGGTGTAGAAATAACAGAAAAAGATTTAGATTACTGGTTAAATATACTTGACACTTTGAATCCTGAGGGTATGCCTTCTATGAGGCAGGATACTGCAGCTAAAAGACCAAGTGAAGTAGATTTGTTTGCAGGTACTGTAGTGGAGTTAGGTAAAAAACATAATATCTCTACTCCTGTAAATAAAATGCTTTACAATGGAATTAAAAAAATGGAAAAAGAGTTTTAAAAAAACCGATTTTAAATCGGTTTTTTTAATCTTCTATTTGACTGTTTATTAATTTTAAAATTTCTTTTTTTACTTTTATATATTCTTCTGTGTAAATTATATCTTTAGATTTTTCTTCAAATATTTTATCTGTAAAATTTACTTCAAATTGTTTTAAAATTTTTCCCGGACGTTTTGACATTACAGCTATTCTAGTACCTAAAGATAAGGCTTCGTCGATATCATGGGTTATAAACAATATAGTACTGTTGTTATCTTCCCATATTTCTCTTATTAGTGTTTGCATATTCAACCTAGTTAAAGCATCTAAAGCTCCTAAAGGTTCATCCATCAGAATAACCTGAGGATAGTTTGCTAAAACTCTTGCAAGAGCAACTCTTTGCTTCATACCTCCAGATAATTCAAAAGTAGCCTTTTCTCCAAATCCAGTAAGTTTCACCTGTTCTAAAAAATGCTCTCTTGTTTCATCTATTTCTCTTTGAGGTAATCCTCTCATTTTAGGTCCAAATTCTACATTGTCATTGATGCTCATCCAGGGATAAAGGGTTGGAGATTGAAACACTACCCCTCTATGCCAGTCTGGTCCTACTATTGGTTTCCCATCCATAAGACATGTTCCTTCCGTAGGCTGTATGTATCCGGCTATAGCCTTAAGAAGAGTGCTTTTGCCACACCCAGAAGGACCCAATACACAGAGAAATTCTCCTCTTTTTATTTTTAAATCTACATTGTCTATAGCTAATATAGAGTCTACTCCCTTTCCATATGCAATTTTAAGATCTTTTACTTCTATTAGTGTTTCTTGATTTTGTGTATTAATCATATGGCAAATCCTTTCTGTCTTTTTTAATGAATCTGTTTACTATCTTTCAAGATGCATTTCTATGTACTTAGGGTTAACAAAATCATTAAATGCTTCCTGCGAAGGTGATTCATCAATAGATCTTTGTTCAACAAGAAAATCTCCCGTATCTTTCATTATTCGTGCAAAATCTCCAGGTTCTTCACTTGTGCCAAAGTAGCTCTCTGTCAATAATTCTTCAGGTGTAACCCAAAGAGAACCCTGCATTTGCATTAGTGCTTCTTCTTGTGGTATTTGAAGTTCTTCTGCTACTATTTCAGCTGCTTCTTGAGGGTCATTTCTATAAATATCTCCCG
This sequence comes from Bacillota bacterium, assembly GCA_033549325.1. Taxonomy (GTDB): domain Bacteria; phylum Bacillota; class Clostridia; order Tissierellales; family Dethiosulfatibacteraceae; genus UBA8670. The sequence continues at coordinate 9,962 of JAWSUU010000064.1, forward strand.
CTTCCTCCATCATAGCTATAAAGTCAGCAACTATTTCTGGATATTTTTGAGAAAATTCTTTTCTAACAATGTCCACATTTGCTGTAATATATCCTCTTTCTGCCATATCAGCACTAGAAACCAATACACTACCTGTTTTTAAAAGCTCTCCTAATGATGGCTGCCAGGTATATGCCGCTTGTATATCTCCTCTTTCCCAAGCTGCTACAATTTCTGTTGTTTTCATATCTAAAAGTTCTACCTGATCTTCTATACCTGCTTCTTCTAATAGATTAAGTAAAACATAGTGACATGTTGATGCGAAAGGTGTAGCTATTCTTTTTCCTGCTAAATCTTCTACACTCTCTATTCCAGAACCATTTTTTACAGCAAGTCCTTCTATTTCTCCTAGAACTTCATGTATCCAAATCATTTCTGCATCCAAGTCCCTAGCTAAAGAAACTACCGCATTAACATTTCCCATGGTTGCAAAGTCTATTCCTCCTGAAGCTATTGCTTGATTTGCTTCAACTCCTGAGTCAAACACAGTCATGTTAACTTCTATTCCTTTGCTCTCAAAGTATTTGTCAAACATACCTTCAGCGATTGCTATAGTTTCATCATTAGGTACTCTTAATATTCCAAAATTTATTTCTTCCGGTAAATCTCCTTCTTGAAAATCATCTCCCTTGCTATCGCAGGCAGCTACAGAAAAAGTTAAAATTAAAACCATTATAATCAAACTTGCATTTTTAAATATTTTTTTCATTTTTTCCTCCAATTCTATACATATCCTTTCCAATATACTATTTTCTTTTCTAAATATCTCAATCCAAAATCTATCAAAATTCCAGTTAAACCCATTATTAATATTCCTACAAATATTACGTCACTTTTTAAGTAGTTTGAAGCATCTATTACCATCCAACCTATTCCTGAAGTTGCTGCCACCATTTCAGCCGATACTAGTGTAGTATATGCTACTCCCATAGATGTTCTAATTCCTGTAAATATTTCAGGAAGACATGCTGGAAGTACTATCTTAAAAAAAACTTTTCTTTTATCAGCTCCTAATGATTTAGCACTTAATATATAGTCTTCATTTATTTTTGTTACAGCTGAGACACAAGCTATATATATAGGTGCAAAACCAGCTAAGAATAAAAGTATAACCTTTGATGTATCATCTATTCCAAACCACAATATTAATAAGGTATAGTATGCAAGTGGTGGCAAAGGTCTATAAAATTCTACAATGGAATCTACAATAGATTTGACCTTATTTGAGTATCCACTTAAAAGTCCTAATGGAATTGATGTAATAATTGCTGCCCCCATTGCAAGAAAAAGCCTTCTAAAACTTGCTCCAAGATGCATAAATAAAGAACCCCGATTATAGCCGTTTTCCAAAATATCTAAAAAAGTAGTCCATACTTTATAAGGTGATGGCACTAGGGTAGCGGAAAAAATTCCCATTTTTGTAACAAAATACCAAGTCCCTAAAATCAATACCCATGTAGCAACCGTAAGTCTTTTATCTGTTCTTTTATCTTTTAACTCTATCCCGGATACATTTTTTTTATTATCTTTTTTGTCTTCTACAGCACTTTTTTTGTTATTCATAAGTGCCTCCTTTAGTTAATAATTATATTACCGTCAATTTATTTTATATAAATTATTATTGCCCTGCAATAAATAAAAAACAAGATTATTATAACAAAGCCATCAAGTATCACCTGATGGCCAAGCTATTTGCATATTTTTATATTCTATTAAATCTTAGCAGAAATTATATTCTGTTACTATTTTATCTCTTCCAGTTACTTGATCTAAGAAATATTCATAATTACAGATACCTAAGTATGATCCTGATATATTCCAAACATTATCATAACCCATATTACCTAAAGCTCTTACTGCATTGTAGCTTCTTTGAGCTGATCTACAGTGCATGTATACCGGCTTATCTTTTGGTATCTCGTCTAATCTATCTCTTAATTCGCTTAGAGGAATATTAACTGCATTAACAAGATGGCCTTCTTCAAATTCATCTTTTTCTCTTACGTCTACTATGAAGGCATTATTCTCTACAAGCTCTCTTACCTCATTTACTCTAACCTGCTTGAAGTCTCCGTATAGAAGGTTTAATGCTACTAGTGCGGTATGATTAACAACGTCTTTAGCAGTTCCAAATGGTGGTGCATAAGTTAATTCTAATTCTTTAAGATCTTCTAATGTTCCACCCAAAGTAATAATAGTGGCTATAACATCAACTCTTTTGTCTACATTTCCTTTTCCTATAGCTTGAGCTCCTAATATTTTACCTGTTGGATATTCATACACAAGTTTAAAATGCATAGGATTACAGTTTGGCATTAATCCTACTTTGTCTCCAGGTATTGTATAAGCTATATCGTATGATATTCCTGCAGCTTTTGCTTGTTTTTCATTAAGTCCCGTTGAAGCTCCGCCTAAATTAAATACTTGAACAACAGAAGAACCTATTACTCCGTTGTTGTTGTGAGGTCTTCCATACATATGATCGGCTGCAGCTCTTGCC
>JAWSUU010000065.1:0-12486 GCA_033549325.1 Bacillota bacterium
GTAAACAAAATGGTTATTGGTTGGATAAACTACTTTAGAATTGGAATGATGAAAGGATTCATGGAAAAGTTTGGAGCATGGTTAAGACATAAAATAAGGGTGATTCTTATGAAACAATGGAAGATACCTAAGACAATCTATAGGAACTTGACCTACCTAAATAGAAAATATAATAATGGATTTAATCACGAAGCTATTTTTAAAGTAGCAAACTCAAGACTTGGTTGGTACAAAAGATGTGGGATGAATGTAGTAAATTTTATTTTAAGTCCAAAGTTACTTGAAACAAAAGTAAAGGACGGAGCATATTTGCTCAATCCTTTAAAATACTATCTAAGAAGTGTTGGAATATAAATTGTAGAGCCGTATACGAGACCCGTATGTACGGTTCAATGAGAGGGAAGTAATACTTGCTATTATTTCTCTACTCTATTTTCAAAATTCTTCTTGTATGTGATATAATATATTTACTAATTACAGATGAGGAGTACTATGATAAATGGTAAAAGCGAGCCTACATTGTTTTCGAAAAAAACTCTTTTGCGAGAGTTGGATGTAGATAAAGACACACCACAACTATATATAATTTTGAAAAATCCTGAAATCCATGAATGGCTTGGAACAGAAGTACCTAGAAATGTAAATGAAGTAAGACAATCTATAAAAAATTACTGCAACAGCAGTGAGTTGTACTCGTGGGCAATTGTTGATATTGATACTAGAAAAACTATTGGATTCTATTATTTATGGAAGCCGGTTCAGCAAATAGATGGGACAATGATTATTCCGGCAGAATCTCAGAGATTGGCAAAACACTGCTGGCGAAAGGGATATATGAAAGAAGCAAGAAAATTAGTATACAGCTTTGCATTTAACGAGCTTCAAGTTGAAGAAATCCATGCTCAGGTATGGAAAAGCAACGTAAATTCAATAAAATCTATGGAACATTGTGGGTTTCAAAAATATAAAGAAGTAGAAAAAACCATTTTGAAATACCAAAAAATATATATTGAGTGTCACTACAGGTTAAAAAAAGAATATTTAACGAAAAGCCCTTTAATAAAAGAAACTTAATGAATTTCTAATATTTCGCTAATATATGATTAATATTAATATAGTATAAATATAATATAGAATAAATAAGAGGTGAAAGAAATGGCAAAGAAACTTTATAAAAATCCATCTAAGAAAAAAATCGCAGGAGTATGTCAAGGGGTAGCAGAATATTTTGATATAGACCCTACTTTAGTAAGAATATTATGGTTTGTAGTAGCTTGGTTTTACGGAGTTGGAGTTGGAATTTATATTTTGATGTGGATTATATTACCGGACAAATCCGAAGTAGCGGAAGTTTTAGATGAAGAAGATATGAAAAGAGAAAATGTAAGAGATTTTTACAAAGAAGAAAAAGATAAAAAAGACGAATAGAAAAAAGTTAAATAAACTTTTCTATATTCTAAAAGAACCTGATAATGTAATAGTTATCAGGCTTTTTTTGACTAAAAAATGAAAAAACAACAATATAATGATATAATATAATAATTCTTAAGAATGGTGATGAAATGAATAAAAATGAAAAATATGTGTTGACAGTAGATTGCGGCACTCAAAGTATAAGAAGTTTAATTTTTGATAGCAAAGGCACTTTAATAATAAAATCAAAAAAAAATTTTCCTGAATACTACAGACCAAAAGATACCTGGGTAGAAGCTGAAGTTGAAATGTTTTGGGAATATTTGGTTGATGTGGTAAGGGATACAAAATTAAAAAAACCGGAGATATTTAACAAAATAGTCGGCGTTTCTGTTACCACACAAAGAGATACAGTGATTTTACTTGATGAAAATTATAAACCACTGAGAAATGCAATAATGTGGATGGATACAAGAAAAACAGAAAAACCTAAAAAAATGAAAACTTGGGTAAATATTTTGCTGTCTTTAGTTAATTTCAAAAAAATAGCAGAAGAGTTTAACAAAGAATGTAAAGCACACTGGTTGGAAGAAAACGAAAAGGAAATTTGGGATAAAACAAAAAAATTCATCTTATTATCAACATACTTGAATTATAAACTAACAGGTGAATTAAAAGATAGTAAGGCTTCGATGATAGGTCATATTCCTTTTGATTATAAAAAACAAAACTGGTCAGGTAAATATGATGTTAAAAATCAAATATTTCAAATAGATAGAAAGATGCTTCCTGAAGTGCTGGATCCTGGAGAAACATTAGGATATATAACAGAGGAAGCGGAAAAGCTGACAGGCATAAAAAAAGGAGTCCCATTAATAGCTTCCGGTTCAGATAAAGGATGTGAAACTATAGGAACAGGCACAATAGCCCTTTCTAGCGGAAGTATATCTTTAGGCTCTCAAGCAACTATTCAGACAACTTCAAAAAAATACTTTGAACTAAGAAGACTCTTTCCGCCTTTTACAGCAGTAAGACCTGGATATTTCAATCCTGAGATAAATATATACAGAGGATATTGGATGGTAAAATGGTTTGAAGAAGAATTTGCTCATGAAGAAATTAAAATTGCTAATGGAGATACTCAAAAGGCTCTTAATTTATTAAATGGAAAGTTGGATAAAATACCACCTGGATCTGAGGGTTTGATACTGCAACCTTTCTGGGGAAAAGAATTATTAAGACCTGAAGCTAGAGGATCAATAATAGGATTTTCTGATAAGCATAAAAAAATGCACATTTACAAAGCAATAATTGAAGGAATAGGATTTGCGCTTTTAGAAGGAATAGAAAGAATAGAAAAAAAGTCAAAGGTTAAGATGAAAAAACTGGCCATATCTGGAGGAGGATCCCAAAGCGATTCAATATGTCAGATTTGTGCCGATATATTCGATAGAGAGGTATATAGAGTTCAAACTTTTGAAACATCGGGACTAGGAGCAGCTATTGCTGTTTTTGTAGGAATAGATCACTACTCGGATTTTGAAGAAGCTATGAAAAATATGATACATTATAAGAAAGTATTTAAACCTAATGAAGAAAATGCTAAAATATACAGAGAAATTGTAAATAGAGGATATAGAAAACTTTATAAAAGATTAAAACCTGTATATAAAGAACTAGAAGATATACAAAATATAAAATAAAAATATAAAGAGGGATAAAATGAAAAGCAAAATATTAGTAGTAGACGATGAAAGACCTATTGCAAATATAATTAAATATAACCTAGAGAAAGAAGGTTTTACTGTAGAAACAGCCTTTGATGGGGTTGAAGCTGTAAAGAAAGTAAAAGAATTTAAACCTGAGTTAATACTTTTAGACATTATGCTTCCAAAGAAAAGCGGATTCGACGTATTAAAAGAAATACGAACGGAATACACAATGCCTGTCCTTATGCTTACTGCTAAAGAAGAAGAAGGGGATAAAATAAACGGTCTTGAGCTTGGTGCTGATGATTATATAACTAAACCCTTTAGTATGAAAGAAGTAATAGCAAGAGTTAAGGCCAACATAAGAAGAATGAAACTTGCGGACCCTGAACAGGAAAAACAATCTAAAATATTAAAGTCTGGTAATTTAGCAATAGACTTCAATACCTTTGAAGTTACAAGAGATGGAGAATTGATAAATTTAACAAATAGAGAGTTTGAGTTACTTAAATATATGGTGTTAAATCAAGAAAAGGTCTTTGGAAGAGAGCATTTACTTAAAGAAGTTTGGGGTTATGAATTTGGAGATTTAAGAACCGTAGATGTTACCGTAAGAAGACTCAGAGAAAAACTTGAAACCGATAAGGATAAGTATATTATAACAAAAAGAGGTGTAGGTTATTATTTTAGGAGGACTTAGAATATGTTTAGAAGTATTCGTTGGAGATTTATTTTAATATATTTTCTTTTGGTTTTTTTGGCTATGGCAATAGTAGGTTTTTTTATTATAGATAATTTAGAGAAAATTCAATTAGATAACATCACAAAATCTATGAAAAGTCATATATCCTCTATAATAGCCAGCTCAAGTTATCTTCAGGAAGATGACTGGTATGATTATACTGAAGAAATAAATACAAGTGTAAAAGAAAATATACAGATAGGATATAATGAAAATTTATATATAATTTTAAATAATAAAGATTTAGAAATAATAGGTAGTACTATAGAAAATGTGGTAAACAAAAATCCCTACGATGTAAAAAGAATAAATAACTTTCTTTTAGAAGAAGCTCTAATGGGGGAAATTTCAGAAACCATACCTCCCGAGGAGTACGATGGGATACAATCTAAAGTTAAGCATATGGCTTATCCGGTTAAAAATCAGCAGGGCAATATAACAGGTATCATATACCTAACTTATTCCTTAGAAAGCGTATATGAGACTGTAGATAATTCCAAGGTTATGCTTACAAGAGCTACTATATTAGCTCTTATAATTACTATAATTATAGGTTTCTTTATTGCAACTAGTATTACGAAACCTATTAAGGACGTTACTCTTAAAGCCAAAGAAATGTCTAAAGGTAACTTTGATCAGTTTGTAGATGTGAAATCTACAGATGAAATAGGACAACTAGGTATGATGTTTAACTATCTTACAAAAGAATTGAAAAACAGAATATCTGAATTATCTCAAGAAAAGAGCAAAATAGAAACCACATTTAACTATATGGCGGATGGAGTTATTACTATTGATCTAAAAGGTAAAATAATCCATGCGAATCCTGTTTCTAAGAATATTTTGAACGTGGATGATACAAAAAAAGATTTAGGAAATACTGTAATTTCAGAATTAAGTCCGGATTTATCCCTTGAAAATATAGAAAAAAACTCATGGATTGGTGATAAAAAAGTTGAGATAAAAGGAAGTATATACAATATAAACTATGCACCATATAAAAATGATAAAGGTGAAGTGGGTGGTGTGATTTATGTTATGCAAGATATTACAGAACAGCAGAAATTAGAAGACATGCGTAAAGAATTTATTGCTAATGTATCACACGAATTAAAAACCCCGATTACAACTATAAAAAGCTACTCTGAAACATTGCTATCCGGAGCATTAGAATATAAAGAAACTACAAGGGAATTTGTAGGAATAATAGATGCTGAAACCGATAGAATGTCAAGATTGGTACAGGATTTACTTAAACTTTCAAGAATGGAGTACAATGAAGAATCCTGGAAAAAAACCCTAGTAAATCCGGGAGAAATATTAGAAAGTGTTTACAAAAAGCTTAGAATAAGAGCAAATGAAAAAAATCAAAGAATTAAAACAAATATAGATAAAAACACAAGTAAAGTATTCTTTGATAGAGAAGGATTAGAGCAAATTCTCCAAAACATTATAGCAAACAGTATAAAATATACAAAGGAGAATGGTGTAATAATTATAAGCTGCCTAGATAATAAAGAAAATGTTGTTATATTAATCGAAGATAACGGTATTGGTATACCGAAAGAAGATATGGGTAGAATATTTGAAAGATTTTACAGAGTTGATAAAGCCAGAAGTAGAGATATGGGAGGAACCGGCCTTGGATTAGCAATTGCTAAACGTATAGCTGATGATCATAAGTCAAAAATAGAGATCAATAGTCAGGTTAATGTTGGAACTCAGGTAAAAATTACTATACCTGCAGCGGAAAAAAATAGCGGTGATAAATATGAAGATAGAGAAATTTAAAACACTACTACTCATTTTGCTAATTGGTTTATCTATATATCAAACCAGTCAATTATGGTTCCAACCTTTTTTGGCAACGGGGGAATCCGAAGAAGAAGTAGTTGTAATTGAAGATATTTATATATGGGATAAAATTAAACCAGAAAAAATATCTATATTTAATGATGAGAATATTACAACTTATAAAGAAGAATACTGTGATGAGATATGGATAGAATTTATCGAGATTTTTGAAAACTTATTAAAAGAAGAAATTGAAATTGCTAAAATCGACAATATAGATTTTTCAGGGATAGAAATTTCACTGCCCAACCCATTACCAAAAGAACTATTTGTTGAAGGCCTAAACATTGAAAATACAGAGTTTAGCAACAATGTAAACACAATAAAAAGCTTTTATATTCCTGAGGAAGAAAATACTGTTATAATTGAAAATAAAGAAGGTAATTATATAAAGTTAACCACTAATATAGAGATTGATAAAGACAATATCAACAATGTATCAGAAAAAATTAAAGAAAATAGCGACTATATATATAATGAAGAAATAAATGGAAATATAATCAACGTATTCATACCGGTAGATGAAAAAATAATGAATCCGGTAATAGTAAAGTCAGAAATAAATATAGAAGACGAAGAATATATTACAGACATTGCAAGAACATACTATGGAGATAACTATGATTATGTGAGGAAGTCTGTAGAAAGCAATAGTAGCGTTAATTACGTATTTAAAAATGAAAAAGTTTTAAGAATAAATAGTGATGGTCTTCTTGAGTTTTACAATACAGCAGAAAACACTATAGGAGAAAATGATGTTTACAGAAGTTTTCTGCTAGCCTTAAGATTTACAGAAGATTTTTTAGGTTATCCAGAAAATGCCTATCTATCTAAGGTTGATAATATCCAGGTAGATGGAAATTTCGGTTTTAGATTTTCTTTTGATTATAAAATCCTAAATAGACCTATAATATTTAGTCAGGTAAGAGATGAAAGAGCTTTAGAAATAGAGATTGTAGGAGAGGAAGTTATTTTATATAAAAGATTTATAAGAATTATTGATTTGTCCGATCCTACACTAATGGAAGAAAAAACTGCCATGAATCCTATGGACATTCTTAGAGAAAATATTGAACTTCTTGCCTTAATTCAAATAGAAGAAGGAAAAGCAGACCTGGAGGATGAAGATATTATTCAAAATTCGATATTAAACTCTATTGAAGAAATATATTTAGGATACTATGATCCGTCGAGAAAATTAAGCGAACAGCTTATAAGAAGTGTTTGGGTTATGAAAACAAAAGAAGAAAGATATATTTTTAATGCAATTACCGGAAACCTAATAGAGATACAAAATATAGACTGAGGGATATTATGAATTGGAATAAAGCAAAAACTATATTGATAATAGCTTTTATTATACTTAATGTTTTTTTATTTTATGAAGTACAGGATGCAAACAATGAAAGCTATGAAGGATTAAGTGATGAATTTATAAATCATGTAGTAGAAAAACTCTTAGAAAAAAACATAGTTATAGAAGGGGAAGTGCCTGAAGAAATATATAAAAAACCCCTTTTGGAGGTAGAATATTATCTTGTAACTAGAGAAGATGTAGCAAAATATATTGGGGAAGACTATGAAGAAGTATTAGAAAACACCCTATTCACTAATGAAGAAGGTAGTTATGTTAGAATTGAAAATAATAAGAAATTAATTTATAATATAAGAGATGTAAATGGAAGTTTGGAAATTTCAAAGGAAGATGCCCTTCAAATCATTGATAAATACAAAGAAAACCAAAATATGGATATTGATGATTATAAATTAGATTTAATAGTAAAAAAAGATAATATATATGAAGTTATATATAAAAGATATTATGAAGGAAACTTTTTAGAAAACGACTACTATAAATTTATAATTGATAATATAGGAGTTGCAGGATTTGAAACCCAGCGAATAAGTAAAATAGAACCTAAAGAAGGATTAATAACTGTAACTTCAGCTTATGAATCCTTGCTAAGATTGAAAAATGAAAACCCAGAAGAAAAAACTATAATAAATAAAATAGAAATATGTTATTATACAGATGAGAATATAGAAGGGTGGGAAAATATACTTAGAGCAAATATGGATCCAACCTGGAAGGTAATAACAGAAAGAGGAAATATTAAATATTTGACAGAAGTTGAATAGCTATTGAAATATGTTTGTATTTATTATACTATAAAATTTATAATATGTTAGAAGGAAGGAAATATGACAAAGTTAGTAATAGAAGGTGGAACAAGATTAAAAGGGAAGGTTAATATAAGCGGCTTTAAAAATGCAGCATTAGCAATAATAGCTGGTACAATACTTTCAGATAAAAAATGCGTTATTGAAAATTTACCGGTAATTAAAGACGTAATAGTATATAAAGATATATTAAAAAAACTAGGTGCAGAAGTTGAATTTACTGAGAAAGGAAAATTAACAGTAGATGGAAGCGGCATAAAAGATTGTAATTTATTAAATGGGTTGACTAAAAAGCTAAGGGCTTCTTATTATCTTCTTGGAGCAGGATTGGGGAGATTTAAGGAGGTTACAATTTCATATCCTGGAGGTTGTGATATAGGTGTTAGACCTATAGACCAGCATATAAAAGGCCTGGAAGCATTAGGTGGAGAATTCACTATAGAAGACGGACTGATAAGTGTAAAAGCAGATAGATTAATTGGAACCAAGATATATCTTGATGTAGTAACCGTTGGAGCTACTATCAATATAATGCTTGCTGCTGTATATGCAGAAGGTAAAACTATAATTGAAAATGCAGCAAAAGAACCTCATGTAGTAGATGCAGCAAACTTCTTAAATGCTATGGGAGCAGATATTAGAGGAGCAGGTACCGATGTAATAAGAATAAATGGTGTCCAAGAACTACACGGTTGCGATTACAACGTGATACCAGATCAGGTAGAAGCAGGAACATATATGATAGCGGCAGCTTTAACAAAAGGAGATGTGATCATAAACAATGTAATACCTAAACACTTAGAACCAATAACTGCAAAATTGAAAGAAATGGGCATGGGTATAGAAGAATACGGGGACTCACTAAGAGTTTTTTATAATAAAAAGTTAAGACCTGTAAACATTAAAACTCTTCCTTATCCCGGATTTCCAACTGATTTACAGCAACCGATGACTGTTCTATTATCTACAATAGAAGGAGATAGTATAGTTATAGAAAGTATTTTTGAAAACAGATTCAGGTATATAGATGAGTTGTTAAAAATGGATGTTAATATTAAGGTAGATGGAAGAACAGCAGTGATTAAGGGAGTAAAAAAACTGAAAGCAGCAGAAGTAAAAGCAACAGACCTAAGAGCTGGAGCGGCATTAGTACTAGCATGCCTAGCAGCAGATGGCACATCAACTGTTCAAGATGTATATCACATTGATAGAGGCTACGAATTCATTGAAAATAAATTCATGAATTTGGGAGCAAAAATGAAAAGAATTGAAGAGACTGAAAATGAGTAAATTTAGCTGATGGAAACATCAGCTAAATTTAATAACGGAGGAAATATGGGACTTAAATTTTGCTCTCTTTTTAGCAGCAGCGAAGGGAACAGCCAGTATATAGAATATAAAGGTACCAAGATACTGATAGATTCAGGGATGAGCGGTATAAAAGTACAAAAACAACTTAATAATATAGCTGTAAATCCTAATGAGATACAAGCTATTTTTATAACTCACGAGCATATAGACCATATTAAAGGAGCAGGAGTACTTTCGAGAAGATTTGATATACCTGTTTTTGCAAATGAGAGAACTTGGGAAGCTATGCTTCCTAAAATAGGAAAAATGCAAGATAAAAACATTAAAATCTTTGAGACAAATAAAGAATTTGCCTTCAATGATTTAAGCTTGAATTCTTTTAATGTTCATCACGATGCAGCAGAGCCGGTAGGGTTTACAGTAACCAACAGCAAAAAAAAGATATGTTTACTTACAGATACAGGAGTAGTAGATGAAGATATTAAGTACAACTTAGAAGATTTCGACTTACTTCTCCTAGAAACTAATCATGATGTAGAGATGTTGAAGGTAGGATCTTATCCATATTCACTTAAAAAAAGAATATTATCAAAATTCGGACATTTATCGAATGAAACTGCAGGGTATTTTCTTACTAGCTTATTAAAAGATAGGGAAGAAATTGTTTTGTTAGGACATTTAAGTGCAGAGAATAATTTTCCGGAATTAGCTGAAAAGACAGTGAACAACATATTAGAAGAAAAAGGAATAATTCCCGGCAAGAATGTTAAAATTGAAATGACTTACAGAGATAAAGCTGGAAAAATCTATACTTTAAAATAATATTTAAGGATAATTTAAGATAAATCTATTAACCTAAAGATACAATACCAAAGGAGGTAATAGTATGGAAAAATACTATGAAGATAAAGTAAAACAAAAAAACCAGGAAAGTCCAGTTGAAATAAAAACTGATGATACAGAAATAAAAAATACTGAACCGTCAAAAAGAAAAAAAAGAGGATTAACATCCTACTTTATAGTAGCTTTATGTGCGGCAATAATAGGTGGAATGATAGGAGGTTATATCTTTCCTACTTATTTATACGGAAATGTTATACCAATGCCTGAAAATTCCCAAGAAATTGCTGAACAAAATAGCAATATAACAATAAACACAAGTGATAATATAAATTTTGCTGCAGCAGTTGTAAAAAAAGCTTCTGATTCAGTTGTGGGTATAACAACAAGAGAAACATTTAGAGACTTTTTTGGAGACCAGCAAGTACAGGAGGGTATAGGTTCGGGAGTTATAGTACGAGAAGATGGATATATACTTACAAACTCTCATGTAATATCTGATGGAAACTCTGATAGCATTGAAGTTTTATTTTCTGATGGCTCAACAGCATCAGCACAAGTATTATGGTATGAGACCTTACTGGACCTTGCCATCATAAAAGTGGAGAAAACAAATTTGAAGGCGGTTGAACTCGGCGATTCAGATAATTTGATGGTTGGAGAACCTGTAGTAGCTATAGGAAATCCTCTGTCTTTAGATTTGGATAGAACTGTAACTTCCGGAATAATAAGCGGACTGGACAGAACTCTAAGATTGGAAAATGGCGAAATAGAACCTTTGATTCAGACAGATGCTTCAATTAACCCGGGAAACAGTGGTGGACCTTTATTAAATGCTCGAGGACAGGTTATAGGTATTAACACAGCAAAGATGACATCGGCAGAAGGCTTAGGATTTTCTATACCAATCAATGAAGCAAAACCTATATTAAATAAAATAGTATCCGGAGAAAAAATAGAAGAAGTATATGTTGGAATAACAGGTGTAGATCTGGATACATACGAAGAAAGACTAGGAGTGGATTTAACTCCCGATTACGGAGTTATGATAGTAGAGATAGTAAAAGATTCACCAGCTTATAAGGCAGGATTAAAAGCCGGAGATATAATTCAAGAAATTGATGGATATAAAATAGATAATATGAATAATATTGTTAGAAAACTTTACGATTATAATAAAGGTGATACAGCAAACATAAAAATCGTGAGAGATTCACAGGAAATGGACATTGAATTGGAATTTGAAGAAAAACCTGAAAATTTTAATTAATAAAATTTAGGAGGAACATATGAAGGATGTTTTAGTTGTATTTTTTACAAGAACGGGAAACAGTGAAAGACTAGCTGAAGAAATCAGCATTAAACTACATGGGGATATTGATGAAATCAAATCAGAGGTTAAATATCTGGGTATTTCCGGATTTATAAGAGCAGGATACAGATCTGTCACAAAAAAAATAGACCAAATTAGATTTCAAAAGGATCCTTCAAAGTATAGAATAGTTGTACTTGTTTCTCCAATTTGGGCATCTAACATACCTCCTGCTATAAGATCATATATAAATAAAAACAAAGAAAATTTAAAAAACTACGGTCTAATTATAAATGGAGCAATGAAAGAAAATAAAAAGGCATATGAAAATTTTAATGAACTTTTAGGTGATCCGGTATCAGAATATGTAGCTGATAATAGCAATATTGAGTATGAGATTTGCCAGAAAGATTTAGAAGATTTTGCCGACAAAATAAGATATAAACTAGAAAACGAAGAAGAAAATGAATAAAAAAGATAGTATCTATACTTGCATAGAGCATGTAGAAATTGGAATAGATGATTTTGTTAATTATAATCATCAGGCTCCTGATTTAGAGATGATAGAAGATGAAAAATGTGATTATTGTGAGAAAAAAGCAGTCTATATGATATGCATAAAAAGGTGAATTGAAAAACTAAACGCAAATATCCATCAATATACAAAAGTAAAAGTAAAACTATTGAAATTATTGATCATGGAAGTACTTTTGTATAGAAAATCAGGAAAAAATGGTGTAGAATATGGATTAATAGTAGAATTTGGTCTAAAAAAGTGTACACAAATAAGAGGTAAAGCATTCTATTGAAATTTTGACAAAGTAAATGCAAACCGATTTTAATATGAAATTTAGCTCCATACTTGATACCTTATTCTGCTAATGTTTTAAGAGTTTTGGACTTAAAACAATGTCATTAGGCTTAATGATACTCGCATTTAAAAGGTCTAAAACTTCTTCACCGAAGATAGACCTCATAGCCTCAATTGGGCTAAGATCATTAAGCTTTTTTCTTTTGTAAGAATTGATATGATTCATCATAAGATTTACATCTTCTTGAAGAAGATGATTAAAGCTCTTGCCCTTTGGTAAGACTCTTCTAATGAATTCATGATTTAATTCTAC
>JAWSUU010000066.1:0-12435 GCA_033549325.1 Bacillota bacterium
ACTGTTCCTACTTCAAATTTTGCTCCGAATTCTTCACATTGTTCTACCATTCTTGCTATTAAAGTAGGTCCTGTTGCATCTTTTATTGATCCTGGATAGTTTGCTACATCGCTTGTAGTTACTATCTGTCCGCCTTTTTTTTCTTTTTCTAATATCAGTACGTCCATCTTTGATCTGGCTCCGTACAGCCCTGCTGCCAGTCCCGCCGGTCCTGCTCCTATTATGACTAGATCGTATATATTTTCCATAAATCAACCTCCTTTCAAAATTTAAAAATTTAAATTCCCTCTTAAAGCTCAAAGTATTTAAATCACATCTAAAAACTCAAAACTATTATATTACTTCATCTTTTAATTCTTTTAAGTTTTTTTTATCATTCTTTAAAGCTTTAATTAATGCAAACATTGAAAAGATCATTATGAATGCAAAGGGAAAAGCTGCAACTATTGAACCTGTCTGTAATGCTTGAAGTCCTCCAGCTAAAAGCAGTATTGCCGCCAGTGCTGACTGTAATAATCCCCATATAATTTTCTTCGAAGTTGATGGGTTTAAATCTCCTTTTGAAGAAAACATTCCTAGTACAAAGGTTGCGGAGTTGGCTGATGTAATGAAGAATGTTGTCAACAACAATACAGCTACACCTGATAATAAAGATCCTAAAGGATAGAAATCGAAGGCTTGGAAAAATGCCGTTTCCGTTGCAAATACACCGATTTTATCTATTACTTCAATTCCTACGGTGCCGAATATAGCAAACCAGAAGAAGGAAGCTATAGTAGGGGCTAGAAGAACTCCCATTACAAACTGTCTAATAGTTCTACCTCTTGAGATTCTAGCTATGAATGTTCCAACAAATGGTGCCCATGCTATCCACCATGCCCAGTAAAATATCGTCCAAGAGCCGTACCAAGGGTCCGAAGATATGGCGAAACTATCTGGGATAATTCCAGAAATATATAATCCTATTGAGTTTGATAGGTTGTTTAATATTTTAACTGAAGGTCCAACTATGAATGCTACCAGCATTAAGATACCGCATAACGCTATGTTCATATCTGAAACCAGCTTTATACCTTTTTCTATTCCTATTACTGCTGTCAATATAAATAGGAATGTAATGATTGCTATAATTATAAGTTGAACTACTTTGTTAATAGGTACATCTATAAGCAAGTTAAGGCCGCCATTTATCTGCATAGTTGCCATGCCTAGAGATGTTGCAACACCAGCAACTGTAGCAAATATTGCTAAAATATCTATTGTTTTTCCTATAGGACCCTGTACTCTTTCTTCTCCGATTAAAGGAATGAATATACTGCTAATTAGTCCCGGCTTTTTTAATCTAAACTGCATATATGCTAAAGCTAAGGCAAGAATAGAATAATTTGCCCAGGGGTGAAGTCCCCAGTGTAAAAATGATTTTCTAAAAGCAAAATCTGCTGCTTCAGCTGATAGTGGATCAATTGTACTAAGAGGTCCACTAAAATGCCATAAAGGTTCTGCCACTCCGTAAAATATCAGTCCAACTCCCATTCCTGCACTAAATAGCATTCCAAACCATGATATGGTGCTGTATTCCGGTTTATCTCCCGGATCTCCCAGTACTATATTTCCGTACTTACTAAAAAGTATATATATTGAAAATGCTACAAAGGATGACATTGTCAAAATATAAAACCATCCGAAATTTCCTACAAGAAAGCTAAAGGCCCCGTTTGCAACTTCACCAAATTGATTAGTTGCTACTGCTCCTAAAACTACTACTATTACAACTATTACAAGTGATATTGAAAATACGGGATTAAAAAATTTATCTTTTTTCAAAATATTTCCCTCCGTTTTGTTAATAATCTACCTTCTAAAAAAAGAAGGTAGATTGTTCAGTTTATACTTCAAATACAGTTTGTTCTTCTATGTCTGTTTCTAAAGCATCTAAAGCTATACCCACTCTTTTATATCTTAGCTTCCACTGTTCTTGTTCAGAAGTCTCAGGATCTCCAAGAGGATAAGGTATTGATATCGTCGGTACTATTCTATTTGCTCCAACTGTTGTTGCTACAGGTACTAAGTTAGCCATTAGAACTACAGCTATACCTGCTTTTTCTATTTCTTTTACCATTGTTGCGCCGCAACGTGTACAGGTACCTCAGGTAGCGGTTAAGACAACAGCATTTACGTCATCTTCTTTTAAATGTACTATTATTTCTTGAGCCATTCTTCTTGCTTCTGCTTCAGTAGTTCCAGTACCTACTGTAGAGTAGAAATAGTCGTGAATTTCTCCGATTCTTCCTTCTTTTTCATAAGCTCTAAGAGCATCTAAGGGCAAACATACATTAGGATCGGCATCTGCTGCTGCAGGATCGTAACCAGCATGTATAGTTTTAAATCCATCGCTTTTTCTATTTGGAAGTTTATCTAATCCAGCTATATTGTATCTTCCCCATCTTGTCGCTGATGCAGATTGAATTCTATCAGGATTATCTACCGGTACTATTCCTCCTGAAGTTGCTAAAGCAACCTTAGCTGTTTTAAGATCCACTTTATCTGCTATTGGTACTCTTTCAAGCTTTGGTATAGGTAATTCAGATACGTATGGTTCATCATTTATTCTTTTTAAAAGCATTTCAATAGCTCTGTCACATGCTGGAGTTTCATCTTCAAGCCATACCTGATGTCTCTTACCTCTAGCATAGTAACCTTCTTTTTCTGCTCCTAAGTTTTCTTCTCCGTGAAGTAATTTGTTTCCGAAGTTTGCCATTACTGTCATGTCATTCTTCATTTTAGCAGCACTATCTCCACCTTTAAATATATATACGTCTTTCTTAAACATCTCTACACCGGGATTCTCAACGTGCATAGATGTTATAACCGGAACATTGAATTTTTCTTTTACAGCTTTACATATAACTCCGCAGGCATTACCGTATCTTCCTGCTTGAAAGGCCGGTCCGGCAAAGAATATATCAAATTTTTTGTCTTCTAAAAATCCAAGAAGTTTTTCTACTGCTTCTTCTTCATTTGATCCCATAAAGTTATCACCGCATATTAATGTATGAGTAATTTCTGCATCTTCCAATAAGTTGTTTAGTAAAAGTCCTGCTCCTACTATACCTTCTTTTATAGCTGGAGCAAAGTCTGCTTTATCTTCTCCTCCAATTTGTCCGAAAAATTGATTTAAGTATAAAATTCCTTTTTTCATTGATTACACCTCCTCCTTAAAATTCTCTCATAGTTTTTGGAGACCAACCTAATACCTGATCGCCGCAGAACATTGAATTGTTTTCCATTATTATAGATCCATCTTCTTTAACAGAAGGGCCTAACTTTTCATCATCTTCCCAACCTCCGGAAAGTCCATCTCTCTTAAGGGCATCCAATTCACCTATAACCGTTTCCATAGGTGGTAGTTTTATTAATTCTGATACATTACCACAGGATACTATGGATTTAGCAGACTCATGAAGTGTAACTAATGGTTGAGATTCTCCATCTCTTCCTGTACATTCATTTGTCATCCCTACAGTTTTTATTCCTGCTTCTTCCAATACTTTATAGCATTCTATAAAATCTGCATCAGGATTTCCATATCCTTCTTCTGCAAGAATTGCAGCATCTGCCCCTAGATTGCTAGCAATTTGCTGTACGAACATTGCTGCTCTTTCTTTTTGTTCTAAAGAAACATTTAAGTTCGACATAATAACTCCTAAGAAATTAATAGTCTTGCCGTGTTCTTTATATAGAGATTTTATAGTAGGACAGTTTTGAAAATCATAGGTTGACCATTTTGATGAACAAGGCATAAAGCTTCCTGATATGATAGCTCCATCTAAAACTTCATTTGGATGCATAAATGTTGGAAGCATTCTATTTGTGTCCCACCCGTATATAAGATCATTGTATCCCAACTCTTCCATTTGAGACTGAGGCTGCATTACATAAACTACTGAAGGTAGTTTTTTAATATCTTCACTTCTTTTAGTTACTGGAGCTAATTCAAAAGATTCTACTTCTGTACTGTCCATATCCTTCACTATGCTGCCAAGATACTCTGCTAATCTATGAGATGCCCATCTAATAGCATGATTTTTCTTCTGCTGTTCGTATCTTTCAAACTCTTCATCAGTATCAGCAACTAGGCATATGTTGATAAGCTTTGAGAATATAGTGTACTTAGCTCCTTCTCCAGCCATATCAATAAGACCGTCTCCAAAGCTTCCCCAGTGCTTACCTACAGCTAATACACTGCAGCCTTTTAAAGCAACGGTTCTTCCTTCTCCTACTCTTTCAATACTTCCTGTAACTCCTGGAAACGTTGTCTTTCCGTCCAGTCTAAATCTAGGTTCGATAGCTTCTTTAACAGGAACTATTCTTGTCATATCTCCCGGTTTAGCTATAATTAAGTCTGCTTCTGTAATGTGATCATCTTCAAAAACAACATCTAAAGCTTCTTTTTTGTTGATAGTAAGTGTTCCATCAACATATTTAGATTCATCTCCGAAGAGTATTTCTTCTACATGGAAGTTCTTAATTTCCAATTTCATATTCTTACCTCCTATTTGTTAAAATTTTCATAATCATTATAACATAAACGTGTTTAATTTGTAAACATGTTTATGTTATTTTTTTATTTTCTTTTATAACACTAATTATCCTTTGATTTTTAAGTGATTTAGATGTATTCTATTATTAGTATTATAAAGGAGTATACTTATGGACGTTAAAAAGATTAGAACAATGAAATATTTCATCGATGCTGCAATAGAAGTTGTAGAAGAGGTAGGAATTGAAAATGCTACTATTAGAAAAATTGCCGAAAAATCCGGTTATAATATAGCTACAGTATATAATTATTTTGAAGATTTTGATCATCTTATTTTCTATACTAAAATTTCTTATCTGGAAAACTATACGGAAAGATTGTCAAAAGAATTAGAGGAAGGTCTGTTACCGTTAAATGAATTTTTGAAAATCTGGGAGATATTCTCAAACGAAGCTTTTAAAAACCCTAAGGTTTTTTATGATTTGTTTTTTTCTAAATACTGTAAAATTCTTGACGATACTTTAAATACATATTATGAAATATACCCTGAAAAGGTAAAAACAAATCGGAAAAGATTGATATCTATGTTAAATGAGCCAGATATTTATATGCGTAATATGACTTTAATAAACAACTGCTTGGAAAACAACTGCTTCAGCCTGGATAGAAATATAGAGGAAATTAATGAAATTATAGTATTGACTTTCAGAGGATTTTTGGATGAGTATATAGAATTAGGATATAGTGACGTTGATGGTTACACAGAAAAATTCATGAAGTATTTAAGAACAGTTTTAAATATAAATTAGTTAATATTCCAAAAAAAATACAGCGAGCTTCATGCTCGCTGCTTCGTATTTTATACTAAGGTTTTTATTCTTATGCAAGCCCTTTTAAGCTTACTTTCTTTGTGAAAAATTCTATTGTATATCCTATAGATAAGGCTAAAAGTATGGTACCTAATCCCACTACTCCTCCTAATAAGAAGCCTGCTAAAAGTATTCCCACGTCAATAATGGTTTTGGTAAAGCCTATGGATTTTTTTGTCTTTAGTGATAATGCTAAAACAAATAACATTATTGGTCCAGCTCCTAACTTTGTATTTAAGTATACTCCAAAAAACATACTGTATAAAAATAATCCTATTATTAAGTATAGTATTGAAATTGTTATGTTTTCAGGTTTCGGAAGCTGAATGATTTTTATAGCAATGTCAACAAATAAACCAAAAAGTATTACATCTAAAACTGTAGCTATATAGGGTTTAACTCCTAAAATCATTGAAGAAACTATAAACGCAACCCATAGGACTGTAATCCAAGTCCCTACGCTTAATCCAAAGGATATAGATAGACCCTGGACGAAAACATTTATCGGGTCCGTTCCTATATTTGCTAAAAAAATAAAAGCAACTCCAACTGCTATCCCTGCTAAACTTATGAAAAAATATAATAATCTAATAAAAAAACGATCTGTTTTTATTTCGTAGTCACCCATAATTACCTCTTTAAACTTGATTTTATCTAATTGTATTATAATATCACACTTTCTTTAATAAATACAACTAAAAAAATACTACACCAAAAACAAAATAATCGGATAAATTACAGCTTTAACTATCAATAGTCTTGTCAGTTGCATTATTACTACTTCAAAAGTCTTACAATCATTTGAGTATGCAATTATAGTAACTGGAGTTATACCTGCAGGTATCGTTGCTAATATACAGGAAAGTTCATCCCATCCAGTAATTTTCTTGATGGCTCTAGATAGCAAATATGCTGTAACAAACATTACTACTACAAATAGTATCAGGAAAAAAATGTGTTCTCCAAGTTCGAAAGTTTCATTTTGAGCTATACTGGCTCCTATGGATATTCCTACACCTGCCATAATTATATTTTTAAATCCTGAAGAGATTTGTGGCAAATTTATTCCAAATACTATTGATACTAGAGCAACTGCTATGATAGAACCAATTAAAGGTCCTCCAGGCAAGGATAAACTATTAGCAATTATAGAACCTATTAATCCTACTATTATAGTTTTAATATAATTAAATCTTCTTTTTTCTTTATCCTTTTTAGTGTTTTTAAATACATTTTTAATATCATCTATTCTTTTATTTATCCCTTCAAAATAACCTTCTTTATCATCGGGGTTTTTTACATATTTATTAACAACTATTGGTATAACTACCAATAAAGTGATAATTAATCTTGATAGTTGAAAGATACTTACTACAGTAATATCCGCTCCTATTGAAACAGCCAACATTGATATTTCAGTAACCCCGGCGGGACTTGTACTTAAGTAAGCAGTTACGGGTTCTATTCCTTTATAATATACTAGAAGACTTCCTAATCCAAAGGTCATAAAGAAAGTCCATATAAGCATTAAAAATGCCGGTTTATATAGTTTTGCAATTTGCCTAAAATTATCCCTATTTATTGAACTACCTATATATACTCCCAGAATCGATTGCAAAACAAAAAGAATTCTACTGTCGAATGATACAATATTCATACCAAAATATGATGATATAATTATTGCAGCCATAGGTCCTAGTAGAGCTGGCGTGGGTATTTTAACTATATAAAATACTAAGAATCCTAAGGCTCCTATCAAAATCATCATTAAAAGTTCAGTCATATAACTCTCCTGTGGTTTTACTATTTATAATCTTTTGTAATTAATTCCTGATAAATACTTCCATTAACTTCAGCTTCAATTATAACAGGACCATTATGTTCAAATCCCTTTTTCAAAACACTTTTTATATCTTCTTTATCTTTAAGTCTTAAAACCGGTACTCCTAAAAAATAGTCTGATTTGAAATATTCATCATCTGTGACCTTAGTGGCATACTCTTCTACCTTTTTCCAGTTTTGTTTAACTTTTATTAAACTGTAGTCTCCATCTACCATTACGATAAATAGAATGTTTAGATTTAATCTTTTAGCAAGAGTGATTTCTCCACAGTTCATCAAAAATCCTCCGTCTCCCGAAATGCTAACAACTGTATTTTCAGGTTTAGCAAGTTTTGCACCTATAGCTGCTGGAATTGAAAAACCCATTCCCGACCAACCGTTTGTAATAAGGAATTTGTTGTTATCAGTTTTCCAAAGTTGTCCCAATAAATGTAAATGAGCTCCTACATCACTGGTTACAATGCTATCAACAGGTATCTGTTCCTGCAACCCTGTAATTAGATCTACCGGATTTAAATTATCTGTTTTTATCATTAAAGATTTAAATAGTTTTTCTTTGTTTTTTAAAATTTCTGATTTTTCCCATTTATAATCTGGATAAGTTTCTTTTAACAAAATATCCATAGAATCATTTAAGTCTCCAATTATTTCGTAGACTTCTTTGTAATCTGAAGTTATATCTACTTTTGATGTGTCAATATGGATTAAAGGAACTTTAGGCATCCATGCTTCATAGTTGAATTCTATCGGATCATATCCTATCCCTATTACAAGATCTGCCTGTCTATATATATCTGCTGCTATATCACTTTTAGCATGAAACAAAACTCCTCCATACCAGGGACTTTTTTCGGAAATTAATCCTTTAGCCATAGGTGTTAAAAATACCGGTACTTTTAGTTTATCAACTAGTTTGTTTAATTTATCTTTCAGCTTGAATCTATCGGCTGTAAGTCCTAGGGCAATTACTGGTTTTTCAGCTTTTTCTATTAGCTTTTTTATTTCATCATAATCATTATTTATGCTTTTAACTTTTTTTGTTTTTACTTTATAAGAAGATAATTCAGATTCTACATTTTTTTCAGCTAAATCTGAAGGTAAGCCTATATGAACAGATCCTGGTGGTTCTGATAGAGATGTTTCTACCGCATCTCTTAAGAGGTTATTGAAATTTGATTGTGTTAATCTTTCGGTTTTTTTAGTTATAGGTAGATACAGTTCCTGGTGATTTATGTTCATTTGTATTACTCTTCCTCTATCTTCATCTTTAAATTCTGTAGTAAATGCAATTAGAGGAGATCTATCCAGAAGTGCTTCTCCAACTCCCGTGGAAAGATTTGTGGCTCCTGCTCCGTAAGTTCCATGACATATGCCAGGAACTCCAGTTAATCTTCCTGTAACATCTGCCATGATAGCAGCGCTCTGTTCGTTTGCAGTAGTTATAAATTGAATTTTTTGTTTTTTAAATTCTTCCATGTAAGGTATGGAAGGACCTCCAGGTATTCCGAATACGTACTTTACTCCTATATTTTTTAAGAAAACAGCCAGTTCATGAGGTATTTTAGACATATTAAAGCTCCTTTTCACTCTTTTATATAATTATATTATATACTCTTAAGGTATATTTAAAAACCATAATATTAAATTATATATGGAATCCATTTTTTATCTCTTATTTGACTTTTACTGTATGTGTAATTATACTAATAATATTAAATTTGAAAGGATTCTTATGAATAAGGAAGAAATATGCTTATATATAAATAATGCAGCCATAAAATCTCTACTTTACGAAGTTGGTGTATCTCCTAAACCAGGCCTTGTTGATAAATACAACAACGGTTCTCATAGTGATATGGATATACTTACTTTTATAGATAGCTCTATTGCTTTAAATGGTTATTTTTACGACTGCTGCAGGATTTCTTTGGATAATAAAGATCTGCCTTATGATGAACTTTTTAATCTTTTGAGAACGAGGGGCATTAAGGCTGATAAAGATATGTTGAGGGCTACAGGAAATATCAATACCCACAAAGGTGCTGTTTTTTCTTTAGGTTTGCTTGCTTCTGCTGCTGCACTTACTTATTTTCAAAATAACAGCTTCGATTCTGAAGATATTTTAATTGAAGCTGGAGAAATTTGCAGACATTCATTTTTAAAAGATTTTAATATGATTAATCCTGGCAGGATTACAAATGGAGAAGAAATATATCTAAAGTACGGTATAAAAGGAATTCGCGGCGAAGCTGTTTCCGGTTTTCCAACTATTAGAAATGAAGCTCTACCCTTTATTAATTCTCTTGAAAAAGAAAATATAAATTTTAATGATAAATGTGTTATGACTCTTTTAAAAATAATGTCTGTAGCTGATGATACTAATATTATTAGTAGAGGATCTATAGAAAGTTTAGACTATATAAAGAAAAAATCTAAAGACATATTATCGATGCCTTTAGATTCTCAGATTAAATTAATTTTTGAATTTGATAAGGATTTAATAGATAAAAATCTTAGTCCCGGTGGATCTGCGGATCTTTTAGCAGCAACCTTGATGATTTATTTTTTAAAAAAATATTAATCATCTTTGCTTAAATAACTATCTATACGTCTGTTCATTTCTTCCTTTACTTCTTCTTTACTGTGTAGATTGTTTATTCTGCAGTTGTAAGTATCCTCTCCGCAAATAATGCATTTTCTAGTTTGTAGTTCTAAGTCTCTTCTGCTTACTGGAGTACCATTTACATATATATCCACGTCAAATAATCTTCCGACTTCTTTTTTCTCTTCTATTTTCACAGCTTTTGTTTTTAATGTTTCTGCTTCACCTTTTAGTGAGCATAAAAAACTGGGTCCATCATATCCCTGTAATTCTTTCGTTTCTATAATCTCTTTTTTAAATTCATCTTTAATCATGTTTTTTAAGGTTATAAATATTTTTTCAATTCTATGAGTATTTTTATTATCTCCAGGATAATTGATTTTAGCCGTAAGAACTGGGGCTTTATTTTTTTTAGAAAGTTTTAATACTGTACTGTATCTATTTTCTCTGTCCTTTAAAATTTTATCCATATTCATTTTGATTATTCCTTATTTTTTATTGTTTAAGATAGCCAGCACTCTTTTCATTTCATTGAATACTATCATAAAACCTTCGTCAACACCCATGCCAGGTTTTGCTAAAATCTGATCCGCATTACATGCTAGAGCAATATGAGTTGTTGCTCTTGCTGATGTATCCGTTTCATTACATGTGCCACCGCAGTATGCTCCTATACCTTTTTCTTTGCAGTAAAGAAGTGCCTCTATGGAATTGTTAACTCCTCCAAGATCCGGGGTTTTAACTTGAAGCATATGTCCGGCTTTTTCATCAGCAAATAATTTGATATCTTCTAGTGTATTACACCACTCGTCGGCTACAAGTTCCAGGTTTAGATTTTTTTCATCAATTCTTTTTGTTAATTCTTTAAGAGCTTCTATTTGTTTTTCTCTATCTTCCATATCAACAGGTCCTTCAATTCTAATCTTTAATGGATCTGCTGCTTTTGCCAATTTTTCAAAATATTCCATCATCTTATCGTAGTCATGATCGAATGCCAATCCTACTGTGCCGTATACATCAAAATGAAGGATATGTTTTTTGTCCTTAAATTCATTATAGGTTTCTATTCTATTTTTTATCCACTCTATAAAGCTTAGTAATTTTTCTCCTTCTTTTCCAAGCTTCTCTTCAACGTTGTTTATAAGTCCGTGAGGCATAACATCTACACCTTTAATAATCATTTTGTCTATATTTAGATATCTGTCGTCACCGCTTTGTCCAAATATAGGAACATAATTAACTTGCCCTTCTATGTTATAGTCTTCTTTTACAACTTCACACATGGTAATTTTTCTTGATTTAGCCGATGCATCTAAAAGTGCCTGAGAAACTCCGTATCTTATTGCTTTATGTATTTCTTTGCCTACTATTTTTAGATTGTCCATTTTTTCTGCTGCTGCTTTAAAATTATCAACATCTAATCCTATTAATTCAGGGCTTATATATTCTTCCATAATAGGTATATATTTTTGTGCTAGAAAAAGTGGATCTCTTCCTCCTACTTCAGGATACTGTACTGTATTACAATCTCCATATGCAATCTGCCCGTCTTCTAAAATAAGCATCACAGAAATTGATTCACCAGCCTGTCTTATTGTTGTAAATGATTTAATTATTGGTTCTCCAGTGTATAAGAATCCATCTTTTTTTGCTCCGGCTTTAATGGCTCTTTGATCATCAGCGTAAAATCCAGTTTTACCTTCAGCATATACAACGTCTGTTATTTTCATAAAACCCTCCAAAATGTATGTTTTTATTTTAATTAATTTTTATTCGATTTATATCTAAGTTCATTGAAAATGATAACACAGTAAAGGGCCTTAGTCAATATGCTGCGAAAACGATGTCACCCTTGATATTATTGTGTTTTAGAGTAACAATTTATTAGATTAAATATTCTATCTGTTAATTTTTTTGCTTGAATTATTCATCAATTATTAAGTATTAAAATATTAAAATTAGGTTGAAAGTTTTAATGCATCATAAATAAACCACAGCTGAAAAATTAATATCAGCTGCGGTTTTCACTATTACCATGTCTTCAACTATTAAATTTTTATCAAATAGTATTTAAAAATAAGGCTTCTGAATAGCCATATTTATCCTTATTTCATCAAGTGTATAGGATATCCGTGCACTCCGTGAGCTGCTTCATGAAGAGCCTCCCCTACTGTAGGATGGGCATGTATAGTGGTTAGTATTTCATCTATAGTAGCTTCTAATCTTAGGGCTAAGGCACCTTCTACTATAAGTTCTGTTGCTTTCGGTCCCGCCATATGTATTCCTAAAATTTCATCAGTAGAATTATCTACTATGAATTTAACCATACCATTTGTTTCACCTAAAATTAAAGATTTAGCATTTGACATAAGTGGGAATTTACCAACGCTATAGTCTATGTTTTTTTCTTTTACCTGTTCTTCTGTCATTCCTACTGATGCTACTTCAGGTTTAGTATATACACAGTAAGGTACTGTTTTAAAATCCATCCTTGAACCATTTTTGATTATATTTTCTACAGCTGCTATACCCTGAGCTGATGCAGCGTGAGCCAGCATTACTCCTCCCGTACAGTCTCCTAC
>JAWSUU010000067.1:0-12341 GCA_033549325.1 Bacillota bacterium
TATAGAAGACGAAACATTAAAAACAATAAAAGTTTTAAAATAAAAAAGATGGTTTCCCATCTTTTTTATTTTCTTTCAATTTCCACAGAAAAATTACATTTGTGTTCAACACCTTCTACTCTAATAGAATATTCACCAGTTTCTTTAATTTCAAAACTACTGTTTCCAGTGTTGCTTATTTCGTGGATTACATTATCATCTTCATCTATTAATAACACTTTGAGTTCTCCAGATTCTGATTCAATTACAGTATCAAAATTCAAAGAATCTCCTTCTTTAAAATCGTATTTCTTTTCTTTAAAACCATTAAATTTTGAATAAGAACCGTTAATTTCATTTTCACCCATGTCTATATTTCCTACTTTTATTGAATAACTACCGTAAGTGCAACTGGTTAAAATAGTAATTAGGAAGAGTAAAATTATTAAACCAGTAGTACTGGCACAATCAATAAGAGATAATGACGATGATGACTAAAGAGTGTTAAGTTTTAAGATGTGAATAGTAACTCCGATACCCACTAAAATCAAAAAAACTCTAACATGGATTATATCAACAAAATAAAAAGAAATTGATAAGGCAAGATAAAGCAATGCCAGTGCTCTTATCTTATCTTTTTTCTCTATACCTTTATAAGTTATATAGTTGTAAATATATTCTCCAAAAACCTTATGATTGATTAGCCAATCATGAAGTTTTTTTGAACTTTTTAAATAAAAATATGAGGTCAAAAGCAAAAATGGAGTGGTCGGTAGCACAGGTAAAAATATACCGATTATACCTAATATTAGAAAAATTGTACCTAGAATAATGAAAATGTATTGTTTGAATTTATTGTTTTGCATTTAAATCTCCTGTTAAGTCATGTTTAAAATACTATTAGATTAATTCTATAACGACTCTTTTATTAATTCAATCTTTATATTACTAACATAAAAATTCTATTTGGAAAACGTAAAATTTCTAATGAAAGGTTAATCTAATATTAATTTGTATTTAGAAATATGTAATAGTATAATAATTAACATAAATAATAATTATTTAAATAAAAAAATTACTTTAAGGATTTATAATTTAGGAGGAAAAAATGGATCAAGGATTATTAAAAGAAGATGCAAAAACAAAACTTTCAGGCAATTGGCCTAAAGCTGCAGTAGTTACTTTTATTGTGTGGCTTTTAACAGATGCTTTTACACAAGATGCAGTAATTAAAATAGGAAACTCAGGGGCAACTACAGTAAATTCAACAAACGGCTTATTTTCAATCATAAGTTTGGTAGTAGCAGGACCTTTGGCTATAGGAGTAGTTTACTTTTATATGAAAATAGAGTCTGGAGATGAACCAAATATCAGCTTGGTATTTGATGGATTCCAAGATTTTAAAAGAGGTTTTTTATTTCATTTAATCTCTATGATGTTTGTCGTTTTGTGGGCGTTGCTACTTATAGTTCCAGGGATTATAGCAGCTATAAGATACTCAATGGGATATTATTTAATGGTTGAAAATCCAAATATGTCACCTATGGAAGCTTTGAGGGAATCCTCAGAACTCATGAAAGGTCACAAAATGGACTTTCTAATGTTTGCTATTTCGTTTATAGGATGGGTAATTCTTTCAGCTTTGACTTTAGGACTTGGATTTTTGCTCCTTGTACCTTATTATCAAATGTCAAAATTGAATTTTTACAGGAAAATTACTGGAGATACCAGATTAGGATACGATGACTTTTATAAAATGTAATATTGTAAAAACAAAAAAATCTCTGAATACGACTTGAAAATTGTATTCGGAGATTTTTTATATAACTTTTATTTTTTATAAAATCTGTTGTTCATATTTTTAATTTCGTCCCAGTTTAATCTTTGTAAAACATTTTCTACCAACTTTAAAGTTTCTTTATAATCATTTAAAGATGCATAGTTGTAGTGGGTATGAATATATCTTGAAGGTATGCTTAGCACCAATGTCGGGACACCATTATTTGAAAGGTGTATTCGTCCAGCATTTGTACCTCCGGAAAGTCTTACAGCTTCTTGGTATTTTATATTGTTCTCATCAGCTATTTTTTTGGCGAATTTGATAAATCCAGGATGGCAGATATATGATCCATCTCGGTGTCTTAATTGAGCTCCTTTTCCTAAAGCAGCCTGAGCAGAGCCCTCATCTTTATACTGTTCATCTGCAGGAGAGGATTCAAATACTATGGCTAAATCCGGTTTAGCTTTTTTGGCTGATACTTCAGCACCTCTTAATCCTACCTCTTCCTGAACTGAAAGGGTTCCAATTAGATTAACATTCAAATCTTGTTTTGACAGATTTACTAATGTTTCAATTACTCCTGCACATCCTAATCTGTTGTCAAAAGCTTTACCTAACATAATATTATTAGGTTTCATCTCAAATTTTACATCAGGAACTATGGGGGCTCCTAAAGGGATCTTATATGTTTCTTCAACTTCATCCTTTGATGAAGCTCCTACATCAATACGAAGTTCGTTTATATCTATTTGCTTTTCTCTTTCAGATTTAGTCATAAAGTGAGGGGGTTTAGATGCTACTATACCTTTCACATATTTATTTTCAGAATTTCTTATCATAACTGTGTGAGCAGGAATGTTGGTTGGAATCCAACCGCCTAAAGCAATAAATTTTATTAAGCCGTTTTTTTCTATTGATTGAACCATAAAGGCAACTTCATCAAGGTGAGAATCAATCATTACAGTAGGCTTATCCTCATCCAATTTGCTGCTTATATACATATTGTTCATTGAATCGCTTTGGATATTCAAATTTTCTGTATATTTAGCTACTACTTCCAACACATCTTCCTCGAAGCCTGGAGCTCCGTAAGCATTAGAAAGTTCTTCTATTAATTTTCTGCTATCCATAAAAATCTCCTTTTATATTTATTTCCATACATAACTCTATTATTTATCAGTAAATATCATTTGTCAATATCCCTACTATCTATGTTATAATAAAATAATAGTAAATGTGGAGGTATATGAATGAAATACGATTTAATTTTAAAAAATGGAAATCTTATAGACCATAAAGGAAATATTTTCAAAAATAAGAATATTTACATAAAAGAGGGAAAAATTATATTAATAGAAAAATTCCAAGAAAGCAAAAATATTGAAGGGGATAAAATAATAGATTGTAAAGATAAATTTATAAGTCCAGGACTGGTAAATTTACACGTACATTCTCCTATGAATATTTTCAAAGGGATAGCTGAGGATGTTGATATTGATGCATGGTTTAATGAGGAAATCTGGCCCTATGAAAGTAATATGACCGGTGATGATGTATACGTAGGAGCTTTAGCAGCAATATCTGAAATGATAAATAACGGAGTAACAGTTTTTGCCGACCACTATATGGAAGGTGAAAGGATTAGCGATGCAGTTTTGGAAACCGGGATAAAAGGCGATATAGCATTAACTATATTTGGTATGTCCGACGACTTTGAAAATGAGCTCCAAAAAACTGCAAAGATAATAGAGAAAAGAAGAGAGGAAAGTTCGAGACTTAATCTTAGATTCGGTCCACATGCTCCTTATACATGTCCTGGAGATACTTTAAAAAAGATAATAGATAAAGCAAGAGAACTAGGGACGGGAGTGCATATACATTTATCAGAAACAGAAGAGCAGGTAGAAAACAGTCTTGAAAATACAAATAAAACTCCCTTTGAGGTAATGGATGATGCAGGAGGATTTGATATACACTGTATTATCGCTCATGGACTGTGGATGAAAGAAGAGGATGAAAAATATTTAAATAAAAACACTTACATAGCTGCTTGTCCCAAAACCTATATGAAATTAAATTCCGGTTACGGTACATTATGGAATGACTTTAAAAACAAGCCACTTGCAGTGGGAACTGATGGAGCTGCCAGCTCAAACACACTGGATCCAATAGAACAGCTGAGATTATATGCTCTAATAGGAAAAATCAACAAAAAAAATGCTAGAGACTTTAAATTAAAAGACATGTGGCAGATTTTAATGAAAGGTCACGAAGCTTTAGACTTTAATTCCGGTAAATTAGAAGAAGGTTATGCAGCAGATTTACTGATATGGGATTTGAACAAAATTAATACTTTACCATTGTACAATCCATTAGCATCTATAATATACAGTTCTAATTCAAAAAACATTATTTACAATATAGTTGATGGGGAAATCTTAAAAGATAATGGGAAAGTAATACTATCTAAAAAAAATATAGAAAAAGAATTAGTTAAAACTTCAGAAGACATATTAAAAAGAAGTAAGGGAAAGACTAAATTGGTTTATTAGATTTAGCCAACTGGAGGAAATATGACAGGAGAATTTATTAAAGCGTTTTTTCTAATTTTCGCAGCTGAAATGGGAGATAAAACTCAAATACTAGCAATGGCATTTGCTACCAGATATCCTGTTAAAAAAGTACTGTTAGGAATATTTATAGGGTCTTTTTTAAATCATGGAATAGCCGTAGCTTTAGGTGCGGTTATATCAACTCAAATACCATTAAATACTATACAAATTGTAGCGGGAGCTGCCTTTATTATTTTTGCTCTTTGGACTTTAAGAGATGAAAATGAAGAAGAGGAAGAAGCTGAAAAAATAAAATATGGAGCAGTTATAACCGTAGCAATAGCTTTCTTTGTAGGGGAATTAGGAGACAAAACCCAGCTGGCGGCAATCACACTAGGAGCTTCATCAAACTATCCACTAATGACCCTTGTAGGTACTGTAAGCGGCATGGTGGTTACAGGAGGCTTAGGTATAATAGTCGGTAAAACACTAGGGGATAAAATACCGGAAATAGGCATTAAATTATCAGCATCAGCAGTATTTTTATTTTTCGGATTGACGAAACTTTATGATTCGGTACCTGAAGAATATGTTACTATTAATACTGCGGGAATTTTTTTGCTGACTTTGACAGGCATAATTAGCTATATGCTTTATAAATTGTACAAAAACAGACAAGAAGGAAAAGTATCACAATACAAAAAAATATCCAAGGAACTTTACGACTACTATCAACAAACAGAAAAAAATATAAACAGTATATGTTTAGGGGTTGATAACTGCGGCATATGTGAAGAATCAAAATGCACCGTTGGACAGATTAAAAATTTAATAAACAAAGGTTTAGAAGGCAACGACTCGATAGAAATAGATGAGGTTTTAAATGATACATGGAAGAATAAAAATTTTGATGAGAGCAAGATTAGAGTAAGTCTAATAATGACCTTAAATATTCTAAAAGATGATTTTTCCAAAGTGTCTTTGGAAAATGTTCATAGGATTAGAAAAAATTTGGAAAAAATGCTATTTGGAGAAAGCATAGAATCAGCAGAAAATTGGGAAGAATATAAAATAGAATTATCTAAAATAAATGAGAGATCAAGAAAATTCACCGATAATATTGAAAGGAAATAAAATGATAGAATTCGAAAATTTTAAATGGAGACTAACAGAAGTAAAAGATCTGGATTTTGTAATAGAACTAGAAAAAGAAGGATATCCATATGTTCTAAAATGGTCAAAAGATAAGCATAAAGAAGCAATCCATAATCATGATATCAAACATCTTACACTATGGGAAGAATATAAAAAAATCGGCTATTGTATACTTGCAGGTTTTGAAAAAGGAAACGATAATATAGAGATAAAAAGAATTGTAATTAGTGAAAAAAATAGAGGAATAGGAAGAAAAAGTTTAGAGGCATTAATAAAATACTTATTTAAAAAAATCGAGATTCATAGAGTATGGCTTGATTACCACGAATTCAATGAAGTTGGAGCTTATTTATACGAATCTATGGGCTTTAAAAAGGATGGAATTTTGAGAGAAAGCTTGAAATTCGAAGGAAAATACTACGATGTGGTAGTATTAAGCATGTTAAAACATGAATATTGTAATAATTTTAAATAGAGTTTAACAAATTACAATAACTAATATAATTAGGTAAAAATGTACCGATGCTTATTTAATTAATTGACAGTAGGATTTTAGAAGTATAAAATTAAACAAAAGGTAATATTGTTAACAATACAATATAATTCTAAAATATACTGGAGGATAAGATGGAAAAAAGAAATTTTAAAAAATCAGAAATGCTAGAATTCAAATATCAAAATACAGGGGAAGCTATTAGATTTCCAATTGGAACAATTTACGGTAAAGAAGAAGGTCCAACTTTAGTTGTTTTAGGAGGAATGCACGGTAGTGAATTTTGCGGGATACAGTCAGCTATAGAACTTTTTAACAAAATAGAACCGGAAGATTTAAGAGGAACATTGATTGTCGGTACAATATATAATATGTCAGCTTTCAAAAATCATACGGCATTTTTAGTCCCACAAGACGGTAAGAATCCTATGTCAACATTCCCGGGAAAACTAAATGGAACATATGGAGAGGTAATGGCTCATCATTTCACAGAAAACATATTAAGCAAAGCAGACTATTTTATAGAGTTACATGGTGGAGATATACCTGAAGCTTTAACTCAATTTGTAATGCAAACAAAGACTGAAGACGAAGAACTAAATAATAGAATTAAAAGTATGGCTGAAGTATATAATATTCCTTTAATAATAAATATTGAATCTAAACCTTCGGAAAAACCGGGAGGAGCATTTATCAAAATGATACAGAGAGGTATTCCTTCAATACTTACAGAATCCGGACAGCAAGGCATACTTGACAAAGAAAACACTCAGATTCATCTAACAGGACTTCTAAATGTCATGAAAAAATTGGAAATGATAAATGGGGAAATTGTTGATGATGCTGAAAGAATACAGTTAAAATATAATGGAGCTATCAGAAATGAAACTCCGGGTATGTGGTATCCTTTTGTTGAATTAAATCAAAAAGTTAAAAAAGATGAAATTGTTGGAGAAATAAGAGATTATTTTGGAAAACACATAACCGACATCAAAGCACCAATAGATGGATTGATTACTGTTGTAAGAACTAGTCCGTCTGTTGGAGAAAAGAATGTTCTAATTGAACTTCATGAAATATTAGAATCATAATTCATTTAAAATATTGGGTATATGTGATATAATTATATCATCTTTAACAAAAGGGGGCGTAAATTTGCTAAAGAAATTCGAACCGGGTTGTAAAAGACCTGATATCAATAAACCGGAATCACGAAAAAATATTGTAGAAGAAAAAGTTACTGAAAAAAAGGAGGATGATATGAGTATGATCAAAGTTGGAAAACCAGCTCCAAATTTTAGTGCACCAGCATACATAAAAGGTAAATTTGCAAATGTAGAATTATCAGAATATAAAGGAAAGTGGGTATTGCTTTGCTTTTATCCAGGAGACTTTACATTTGTCTGAGCTACTGAAGTATCAGCTGTTGCTGAAAAATATGACGAATTAAAAGAACTGGATGTAGAAGTTTTATCTGTAAGTGTAGACAGTATTTACGTACATAAAATGTGGAATGATAATGAACTTTCAAAAATGATAGGAAAAGATATTCCTTTCCCTATGTTATCAGATCAGGACGGTAGTATAGGTAAATTATACGGTATTTACGATGAAGATAGCGGTGTAGAAACGAGAGGTAGATTCATAATAGATCCAGACGGAGTTGTACAAGGATTTGAAGTATTAACACCTCCAGTAGGTAGAAATGTTAGCGAAACATTTAGACAGCTACAAGCTTTCCAATTGGTAAGAGAATCTAAAGGTACTCAAGCTACTCCATCAGGGTGGAAACCAGGTAAGAAAACTTTAAAACCAAGTCCAGACTTAGTTGGAAATGTTTGGAAAGAATGGAAAGTTTCGGAAGCTTACGGGGATTAAAAAATAATAACATCTCATTAGAGATGTTATTATTTTTTAATTATTACATTGACATAGCTAGGTGAAAAGCTGTAAAATACTACATAAACACTATTCATAAGGAGACTGGTAATGGAAATAAATAATATAATATTTGCATTTCTTTTGACCTTGTTTGCAGGTTTGTCTACTGGTGTTGGAAGTGCTTTGGCTTTTTATACTAAGCAAACCAACAAGAAATTTTTGTCGGCTGCTTTAGGATTTTCTGCTGGTGTAATGATATATGTTTCTATGATAGAGATTTTCCCTAAAGCAAGAGAATCACTATCAGCTGTTGTTGGAGAACAAACTGGATTTTTATATACTACCATCGCTTTTTTTGTAGGAATGGGTGTTATAGCTTTAATTGATAAGTTAGTACCTAATCATGAGAATCCTCATGAAATGAGAGATATCAATGATTTGGAAGAAAAAATAAGTACAAAAAAGGAGTGCGATGGTCAGGTTAAAGAGAATGGTGAACTTATGAGAATGGGTCTTTTCTCTGCTTTGGCAATAGCCATCCACAATTTCCCGGAAGGAATTGCTACATTTATGAGTGCAATAGAAGACCCTGCACTAGGTATTAGTATTGCGATAGCTATTGCAATACACAATATACCAGAAGGGGTAGCTGTATCAGTACCGATTTACTATGCTACAGGATGTAAGAAAAAAGCATTTAAATATTCTTTTTTATCAGGTTTATCAGAACCTTTCGGTGCTATCATAGGTTATTTTTTATTGAGACAAATTGTCAATGAATTAATGTTTGGATTGATTTTTGCCGGAGTTGCTGGAATAATGGTATATATATCCTTGGACGAACTTCTACCTACGGCAGAAAAATACGGGGAGCATCATATCGCAATTTTTGGAGTTTTTTTAGGAATGATAATAATGGCAGGAAGTTTAGTCTTATTTGCATAATGGAGGTTTTATGGAATATATCATTAAGTTATTAAATAATTTAGGAGAAAGTTTTGGATTTTCCGAAATAGGGACAAGATTTAGCATTATTATTTTAGTATTTTTACTTGCAATAATTGTTAATCTTATAGTAAAAAAGTTTATATTGAAAATAGTATATAAAAATGCAGAAAAAAATAGATTTAAATGGGACGAATGTTTTAAAAATAGAAAAGTTTTTTCAAGAATCGCAAATTTAATACCACCGCTGATTATATTTTTGTTTGCCCCGGTTTTTAATAATCTTCAAAGCTTTGTAGAAAAAGCAACCTCTACATACATATATATAATGATAATTTTAGTAATTGATGCTACTTTAAATGCATTAAATGACATTTATAAAACCTATGATGTATCAAAAGAAAAGCCTATAAAAAGCTATTTGCAAGTTTTAAAAATTATAATTTTTTCTTTTATGAGTATAATTATTATATCAAATCTTATAGATAAAAGTCCCATGCTTATATTAAGTGGGCTGGGAGTAATGTCTGCTGTTCTAATGTTAATTTTTAAAGATGCTATATTAGGTCTTGTAGCAGGCATACAGCTGGCAACCAACGAGATGCTTCAAATTGGAGACTGGATAGAAATGCCTCAACACGGAGCAGATGGTGATGTTATAGATATATCTTTGACTACTGCTAAGATTAGAAACTTTGATAAAACTATCACTACTATACCTTCATATTCTTTAGTATCAAGTTCTTTTAAAAACTGGAGAGGAATGAAGGAAGCAGGTGCTAGAAGAATAAAAAGATCTATCCTTATAGATGTACATTCGGTGTTTTTCCTTAATGATGAATGGATTGAAAAAATGAAAAAAAAGGAATTATTAAAGGATTATTTAGAAGAGAAGGTTAAAGAAAATGTAAGGCTAACGAATATTGGTACCTTTAGAATATATTTGGAAAAGTATGTATATCAAAATAAAAAGATTAGGAATGATATGACAAGGATGGTAAGACAGCTACCTCCTACAGAAAAAGGTGTTCCAGTTGAAATATATGCATTTGCAGATACTACAGCCTGGGAAGAATATGAAAAAATTCAATCAGATATTTTCGATCATGTTCTCGCCGTAACGGATGAATTTGGATTAAAAACTTATCAAGATTTATCAGGAAATGATCTGAAAAATATCGGAAAAGAATAAATATTTTAAAAGATAGTTTTTAAAGACTATCTTTTTTTATATACTTGTTTTCAAAATGGGTATATATATTACATAAATTGAAGGAGGCTTGAATACGATGGATTATATAAAAATGTACCTTATAACTTTGGCAGTATTTTTTGTAATAGATTTAACATGGCTTGGCTTAATAGCTAAAAACTTATACAGTCAGCAACTTGGTTTTATTATGAAAGAAAATGTAAATTGGGTAGCTGCTATAACCTTTTACTTAATATTTATAATAGGAATAGTCTATTTTGTAGTAAATCCGGCGATAATAAATGATAATTGGAGATATGCTCTTTTTGCAGGAATGCTTTTTGGCTTTATAACCTATGCTACTTATGATTTAACAAACCTGGCCACTTTAAAAGATTGGCCTTTAAAAATCACTATAATAGATTTAATATGGGGAACTTCATTAGGAGGATTAACCTCAATTATTAGTTTTTATATCTACAGAAAAATAATGTAAAATCCTATCGAAGCCTTATTGATATAACCCAATGATTGTATTATACTTAATTTAAATAGTTAATAGTAGACGAGGCTTTATTATGTATAATTTTAAAAATAATAAATTTTTTTCTAAAAGTTACGGCGGTTTACCTAAAAGTATTTACATTTTGTTTATATCGAGAATAGTTACAAGGATAGGAAGTTTTGTTTTTGCATTCTTAGCACTATATTTGAAAAGCAAACTAGGAATGAAAGAAAGTGATATCGCTACTTTTGTAATGATAAACGGTGTATTTGCTGTAATATCACCCTTTGTGGGGGGAACACTAGCTGATAAAAAAGGCAGAAAAAAAATATTTATTGGAATACAAATAATTGGAGGCATCATTTATATTTTATGCGGAATTCTTACTGATGTAAAACCTGATGTGATTCCTTATTTGCTAATAGCTGCTTCAATGATGTTTAGAGCAGTAGGTCCAATTACAAATGCAATGGTTGCAGATTTAACAAATAATGAAATAGATAGAAGAAGAGGATATTCTCTTATATATATGGGGAGCAATATTGGTATTGCAGTAGGTCCTATGATCGGGGGGTTCCTTCTTGCCAATTATGTAAAGTGGTTTTTTTATGGAGATGCTATAACTACTTTTTTAAGTATAACTTTGGTTGGATTATTTGTTAAAGAAACTTTAATAAAAGAAAGTGAAATGGAAAAAATAGAAGGAGAGGAAAGTATAAATCCTGAAAAATCACTAAAGGTATTTTTTGGAGAACCTATTTTAGTAATGTTTACTGTATTTTCAATTATTATTTGGGCAGTATATTCTCAAATGAGTTTTGGGTTATCCCTTCACATTGAAAATGTGTTTGGAGGAGATGATGGAGCCAAACTTTACGGTATGTTGTTAAGTTTTAATGCTGTAATTGTAATTATTTTTACTATACTTGTAACAGAGTTTGTGAAAAGATTCAGAACCATAATAAGTATAGCTTTTGCCAGTATATTATATGCAGTAGGATTCGGCATGATTGCTTTTATTGGTAATGAATTTCAACTTTATTTTCTATCGGTTTTTATATGGACAATTGGTGAAATAGTTATAATGACTAATACAAATGTTTTTATAATGTCCCATACACCAGTTAATCATCGAGGAAGATTTAATGCAATTGTAGGTTTATTAAGTGGAATGGGCTTTATAATAAGCCCTAAAATAATGAGCTTTTTAATAGAAAAATTAGGCTATTTTAATTCTTGGAAATATGTAGGTTTAACAGCTTTATTTGCAGCCTTTGGATTTTTTGTTATTAGTATTATAGAAAAAAAGCAGCAAAATATTAAGATTTAATGAAATTTGGAACAAATATAATAACATTTCGTCTATAATAGTAATAGAAACAAAGGAGGATTTGTTATGAAATTTAAATTTAAGGTTATTTTTATTTTAATTTTAACATTGTCTTTAGTAATATTTACTTCATGTTCACAAGGTGAGGAAGATGTCCCTGAAGAATCTGAAGGGAGTCTAGAAAACACTAGCCCACAAGAAGATGAAGAAGAACCTGTTGAAGAAGTAGAAGAACCTCAGGAATCTGAATCTAATGATAATGAGGAAATTACAAATGGAGACGAACCTGTATCATCAGAAACACAAGAACCTAATGAGGAAGAAATAAAAATTGATTCCGGCACCTATGTAGGTCTAATAGATGGTAATCATATTGAAATTAAAATTTCAGGAGTTCCTGAAGAAATGGCCAGCAAGGTATTTATTGTTGATGAAGATGTAAAAAGCATAATTGAAGAAGAGATTGTTACTGAGGATCAGGTAAAGTTTGAATACTACTTAAATGAAGATGATGTCGGTGTCATTACAG
>JAWSUU010000068.1:0-12316 GCA_033549325.1 Bacillota bacterium
GCAAATATTAAAATACAGACCGTTAAATATGGACAATTAGAGGATAATATTGGTTACATAAGAATTACTACCTTTGATGATCCTACTGCTGAAGACTTTAAAAAGGCATTAGTAGAATTAACTGAAGAAAAAGAAGTAAAAGGATTAGTACTTGATTTAAGATTCAATCCTGGAGGACTCTTAGATTCAGTAGTTGAAATAGCTGATGAATTACTTGGTAAGACAGTAATTACATATACCCAAACTAAAGACGGAGAAAGAGAATATTATAACTCTGATAAATCAAGCGTAGATATACCTTTGGTTGTATTAATTAATGAAGGTTCTGCAAGTGCTTCTGAGATTCTGGCGGGTTCTATTAAAGATACTGAAAGAGGTGTACTGGTAGGTAATAAGAGCTTCGGTAAAGGGATAGTACAGAGAATTATACCTCTGGAAGATGGGTCAGGATTTAAATTAACAGTATCAGAATACTTTACTCCTGATAATATAAACATCCACGACATTGGTATAGAGCCGGATGTAACAATAGATTTAAATGAAAAATCCTTAGAAGAAGGTTTGTACGGTATGGAATACTATGATGAAGATAATCAACTGCAAAGGGCTGTAGAAATATTGAATAGAAAAATAGAATAAAAACATAAGGCGGTAGAAATTTTACCGCTTTTTTTATTGGGCATATTATATTACCGTCAATAATGGGTATGTTTATAACAAGAAAGATAATAAAAAAGTGATCTCAAACTTTAAAAATCATAATTTATACCTTGAAAAACTTTATATGTATGTTATAATTAATTGAAAGTCAAAGAAAGTCAAAGTCTAAGTTTTGCCTAAGAGGTGTAAAATATGGTGAAAAAAAGTGAAGAAATAGAAGATTTCTTAAAAGATATGTTGAAACAAACTGAAAACAATATGATTGAAATACAGAGAAATATATTAGCTCAACAATTTGACTGTGCACCTTCTCAAATAACTTATGTGCTTACTACAAGGTTTAAGGATAATAAGGGATATATAGTTGAAAGTAGAAGAGGCGGCGGTGGTTCTATTAAAATATATGAGTTGAAAATGAAAAGTGACAAACAAATAGATGAACTAATAAGTCGAAGCATTGGAGAAAGTGTGACAAAATTTAAAGCTTACGATATATTAAACCATCTATTCAATAAAAAAATTATTACAGAAAGAGAATCCCAAATAATCAAGAGAACCATTAGTGATAGAGCTTTATCTTTAATCCCATCTGAAAATAAAAATCCAGTAAGAGCAAAGATATTAAAGGAGAGCCTATTAGCTGTTGTAAAATATAATAATGGGAGTTGATAAAATGCTTTGCGATAAATGTCATAAAAATAAGGCGACGGTACATTTTACTAAAATAATAAATGGGAAAAAAATAGAAATGCATTTATGTAAAGACTGTGCTAGAGAAAATGCAGAAATAAATGCAGGATTTTCAATGGAAAATTTTTTGTCGGATATGTTTGGAGAATTTTCTTTGAAAGAACCGGATGTTGAATATAAGTGTCCAAACTGCGGTATGACTTATGAGCAGTTTAAAAGATACGGTAAATTTGGTTGTAGTGAATGCATTAATGCATTTAAAGATGAAATTGAACCATTAATACAAAATATACACGGACATAGAAGACACAAAGGGAAATATCCTAGACAGCATTCTGTTGGTGAAAGTGCTGAATTAAATGAAATTGAATTATTAAGAAAAGAACTTCAAGCAGCTGTAGAAGTAGAGAACTATGAAAAAGCTGCTGAGTTGAGAGATAAAATTAATTCTCTTGAAAAGAAGGAGGGTTCGAAGTGATTAAGTGGATGGATGATAGTGGAAGTGAGAAGGATATAGTAGTAAGTAGTAGAATAAGATATGCTAGAAATTTAAAAAACCATAAGTTCCCTATTATTTTAGATAAAAAAGAATCTGACGAAATATTTAAAGAAATATCTGAAATAATTAAATCTAAGGATATTTATAGTAAAAATTTTTCCCACTTTAAAACTTCGGATATACCAAATCTTGAGAAAAATATGCTAATAGAAAGGTATATTATAAGTCCAGCATTAATTAGAAACCAAGGAATTAGTGGATTTATAATGAGTAATGACGAAAAAATATCTATAATGGTTAATGAAGAAGATCATTTAAGGTTACAAGTTTTAAGCAGTGGATTGAATTTAAAAGAATGTTTAAAAAAAGCTGATGAATTAGATGCTATACTGGATGAAAAATTAGAATATGCCTATCATAAACAATTTGGATATATAACTGCATGTCCGACTAATCTAGGTACAGGTATAAGAGCTTCATCTATGATTCACTTGCCGGGTTTGGTTATGACGGGAAGATTGGAAAGGCTATTAAATACAATTTCAAAATTTGGAATATCGGTTAGAGGAGTTTATGGTGAAGGGTCAAAATCTTTAGGCAACTTATTCCAAATTTCAAATCAGACTACTTTAGGAAACGATGAAAAAACTATAGTTGAAAAAGTAGAAAAAATAGCTATGCAAATAGTAAATAAAGAAAAAGAAGCTAGACAGTATTTGATAGATGAAAATAAAATTGAAATTGAAGATAGGGTTCATAGATCCTATGGAGTTTTAACAAATGCAAAGATAATAAATACCGATGAAGCTGTTAAGCTGTTATCTTTAGTAAAACTAGGTGTGGATTTAGATTTAATAGATAATTATAACAGCATTAATTTTAATAAATTATTTGTTGAAATACAGCCGATGAACATTCAATTTGAAGCTAGAGAAGAATTAAACGAAAGAGAAAGAGATATAAGAAGAGCTGAAATAATTAAAAGAACATTCAACAAGGAGAGTGAATAATATGATAAACAAAGGATTAAGTAAATCCGCTCAAAGAGCTTTAAATATAGCTCAAGAAGAAGCAAAAAGTATGAACCATAATGTATTAGGTACAGAGCATGTACTATTAGGCTTAATAAAAGAAGAAGAAGGTCTAGCAGGAAAGATACTTAGAGATAGAAATATTGATTATGAAGATGTAAAAGGAAAAATCCTAAAAATAACAGGTAGAGGCAGATCACAAACAAATTATTTAAATG
Organism: Bacillota bacterium; assembly: GCA_033549325.1. Classification (GTDB taxonomy): domain Bacteria; phylum Bacillota; class Clostridia; order Tissierellales; family Dethiosulfatibacteraceae; genus UBA8670. Next base: position 3,099 of record JAWSUU010000068.1, read on the forward strand.
TGTCTCCAAGAACTAAGACAATATTTGAATTAGCAGGTCAATTTGCAAGACAGCTAAATCAGTCTTTGATAAGTACAGAGCATATATTATTAGGCATAATGGCAGAAGGTGAAGGTGTAGCTTCTTTAATACTTAAAAATGCAGGGATTAACCCCCAGGAAGTTCAAAAAGAAGTTATGGAATCATTAAATGAAGGAAATGATGAGGGTAGCTATCCGAAAGCACAACAGGGTAAAAAAGGCAAAAAAATGAAAAATATTGAAAAATATGGTAAAAATTTAAATGAGTTAGCAAAGCAGGACAAGTTAGATCCTGTAATAGGAAGAGAAAAAGAAATTCAAAGAGTCATACAGGTGCTAAGTAGAAGAACTAAAAACAATCCTGTTTTAATTGGAGAACCAGGAGTTGGAAAAACTTCTATAGCTGAAGGATTAGCACAAGAGATTCAGGCGGGAAATGTACCTGAACTACTTAAAAACAAACAAGTTATAACTTTAGATTTATCTGGTATGGTTGCCGGTTCTAAGTTTAGAGGTGAATTTGAAGAAAGGCTTAAAAATGTAATTGAAGAAATTAAAGAAGACGGTAATATAATATTATTTATCGATGAAATGCACACAATTATAGGTGCAGGTGGTGCTGAAGGTGCTATTGATGCATCGAATATATTAAAACCGGCTTTGTCTAAAGGAGAAATACAGGCTGTTGGAGCTACTACTATTGATGAGTATAAAAAGCACATTGAAAAAGATGCAGCTTTAGAAAGAAGATTCCAACCCGTACTGGTAGCTGAACCAACTGTAGAGGATACTATTGCAATACTTAAGGGGTTAAGAGACAAGTACGAAGCTCACCATAAGGTTAAAATAACCGATGAAGCTATAAATGCGGCAGCGAAACTATCCTACAGATATGTTTCTGATAGATTTCTACCGGATAAAGCAATAGATTTAATAGATGAAGCTTCATCAAAAGCTAGATTGAAACAATCTACTGCACCGTCGGACTTGAATAAGCTAGAAAAAGAATTAGAAGAAATTAAAAAACAAAAAGATGAAGCCATAAATACACAAAATTTTGAAAAAGCAGCAGAGTTGAGAGATAAAGAGAAAGAACTAAAAGAAGAATTAGAAGAAAAAAGAAAAAATTGGAATGAAAAGAAATCTTCTAATGAAGGAAGTATAACAGAGGAAGATATCGCTCAAATAGTATCATCTTGGACAGGGGTGCCTGTAGAAAAAATGGACACAACTGAATCCGACAAACTTCTTCATTTAGAAGATACATTACATAAAAGAGTTGTAGGACAGCATGAGGCTGTAGAATCAGTTTCTAGAGCTATCAGAAGAGCAAGAGTAGGTCTTAAAGACCCTAAGAAACCAATAGGTTCATTTATATTTTTAGGACCTACAGGAGTTGGTAAAACTGAGTTAACGAAAGCTTTAGCAGAAGCTATATTTGGAGATGAAGATGCTTTAATAAGAATTGATATGTCCGAGTACATGGAAAAGCATTCTGTTTCAAAATTGGTAGGTTCTCCTCCAGGATACGTAGGATTTGATGAAGGTGGTCAGCTTACTGAGAAAGTTAGAAGAAAGCCTTACTCAGTTATATTATTTGACGAGATAGAAAAGGCTCATCCAGATGTTTTTAATATTCTTCTTCAGCTTCTCGATGATGGTAGGCTTACAGATTCAAAAGGAAGGACTGTAAACTTTAAAAATACTTTAGTTATCATGACTTCCAATGTTGGAGCTAGTACTATTAGAAAACAAAATGTTTTAGGCTTTAGCAGTGGTCAGGAAGATCAAGAAAAAGATGAGTATGAAAAGATGAAGAATAATGTACTAGATAAATTAAAAGATACTTTTAGACCTGAATTTTTAAACAGACTGGACGAAATTATAGTTTTCCACTCATTAAGCAAGGAAAACATCAAAGAAATTGTAAATCTAATGATTGCAAACTTACAGAAAAGACTTGAGGAATTAGGTATTACTATAGAAGTGGATGAGGATGCTAAGCTTTTCTTAGCAGAAGAAGGTTACGACCCTACTTTCGGGGCAAGACCTCTTCAAAGAACTATAAGGAAGAGAATAGAAGATGCTCTATCTGAAGAAATTCTTAGAGGTACAGTAAAGAAATCAGATAATATAATGGTAAGTTTAGACAAGGATAAAAAAGAATTGCTAATTGAAAGCAAGGAAAAAATAGTAAACTAAACGAAACTCAAAAAAACCGGGAAGAACCCGGTTTTTTTATGCTTCACTTATATTCATAAAATTTGAAAACTGTGAGTTATATAGATTTGCATAGACACCAGCTTTTTCAAGTAGAGTTTTGTGATTTCCTCTTTCCTGTATGCCCTTATCTGTTAAAACGATGATTTCATCTGCATTTTGTATTGTAGATAATCTATGGGCTATGACTAGTGTAGTTCTACCTCTCGATAATTTTTCTAAGGACTTTTGTATAAGAATTTCTGTTGCATTATCTAAAGCAGAAGTAGCTTCGTCTAAAATTAATATTGGTGGATTTTTCAGGAATATCCTCGCGATAGATATACGCTGCTGCTGACCACCGGACAGTTTTACTCCTCTTTCCCCTATATATGTGTCGTATCTGTTAGGAAGAGACATTATAAAATCATGTATGCTTGCATGTTTAGCTGCTTCAACTACTTCTTCATCGGTAGCATCTATGTTTCCGTATTTTATGTTTTCTTTAATGGTTCCGGTAAACAAGAAGACACTTTGTTGAACTAAACCGATGTTTTTTCTCAAAGATTTAACAGAAGCATCTTTTATATCTACTCCATCAATGGTTATTCTTCCTTTTGTTACGTCGTAAAATCTTGGAATTAGATGACACAAGGTTGTTTTTCCTCCTCCTGAAGGTCCAACTATAGCCATTGTAGTCCCAGCTTGAATATCAATATCAATATTGTGTAAAACTTTAGATTCGTCATCATCATCATAAGCAAATTCTACGTTTTTTATATTAATATTACCTTTTACATCTTTAAGTTCTATAGGATTTTCGATATCCTTGATTTTAGGAGGTATATCTAATATTTCTAAAAATCTTTCAAATCCGGACATACCGTCTTGGAATTGTTGTGTGAAGTTTGTAAGTCTTTTTATAGGTTCCATAAAGAAGTTGATGTATAAAATAAAGGCTATTAAATCACCGTAGTTAATATTTCCAATATATACAAAATATCCACCTAATGCGATAGTTAAAAGATTCAAAAAGTTTGTTGAAAAGTTTATTCCTGTATGAAATTCGGCCATTGTTTTGTAAGCATCTTGTTTTGAGTTTCTAAAATGTATATTACCTTCATCAAATTTTTCAAGTTCATATTCTTCGTTTGTAAAAGATTTTGCAACTCTAACTCCAGAGATACTATTTTCGATATTAGAATTCACATCAGCTACTTTTTTTCTAACCTGTCTAAAGTTTCCTCTCATTTTTACACCTTTTACAATTGAAAACCACAGCATAAAAGGTAAAAATGCAAATATTATCAAAGTCAATTTTACTTCAATGGTTAAAAGAATTATGAATGACCCTATAAATAATATCACAGATAAAAATAAATCCTCCGGACCGTGATGGGCTAGTTCAGCTATTAGATTAAGATCGTTTACAATTCTAGACATAAGTTTACCGGTACGACGATTATCGAAAAAACTTACATCCATTATCTGAAAATGTTCGAATAATTTTTTTCGCATATCGTACTCCATACGAACTCCTAATACGTGTCCCCAGTAATTAACTATGTAATAAAAAACTCCTTTGAGCACATATAGTACAAACATAACTAAAGAAGCAATTATAATTGCTCTTAAATTTCTATCTGGAATAAAATCATTTAATAAGGTTCTCGAAAATATAGGGAATAGTAAATCTAATGAAGCAATGCCTAAGGCACATGACATGTCTAAGAAAAACAATCCTTTATGTGGTTTATAGTAAGCGATAAATTTTTTAACTAAATCCATAGTATATCCCCTTTACTCAATAAAGATAGCAAGGTACGACCTTGCTATCTTTATTTATCTTATTTGTCTTTATTTATTTGGTCGATATTTTTTTCGTGAATAAGTTTAAGGCCTCGCATTGTTAGGAGCATGTCATAATCGTCAATATATTTAGTTTCGCCGTATATTATGTTAGCTAATCCTCCAGTTGCTACAACCTTTATAAAATTCATATTTAATTCTTTTTTTATTTCTTTTACTATATATTCAACCTGTCCTATGTAACCGTATACTAATCCTGCCTGCATACTTGTAATGGTATTTCTTGCCAGTATAGTTTTAGGTTTTTCAATTTCAATATTTGGCAGTTGAGCGGCTCTACTCCATAATGCATCTGCACTTATTTGAATTCCAGGTGAGGTAATAGCTGCAATAAACTCGCCTTTTTCGTTAACAACATCATAAGTAGTTGCTGTGCCAAAATCGATAACTATAACTGGACCACCGTAAATTTCATAAGCTGCAACCGCATCTACTATACGATCGGCACCTACTTCTTTAGGGTTTTCTGCTTTAATAGCCAGTCCTGTTTTACTGCCTGGACCTACTATTAAAGGCTTCAAGCACAGATATTTTTCTATAGCTCTTCTTAGTGAATACATAATATTCGGTACTACTGAAGATATTATAACGCTTTTCAATTTGTCTGTATCGATTTCGTTTTCTTTCAGTAGTTGTTTAATAAAAAGTCCGTATTCATCTGAAGTTCTCTTATTGTTTGTTATCATTCTCCAAGGACCGTGAAATTCATCACCATCCCATACTCCTAAATTGATATTAGAGTTACCCACATCAATTGCTAAAAACATTGTGTTCTCCTTATTGTTTAGATATTTTTCTGTAAGCTATTACAGCCGGTACTGTTAATATGGCTGCTACTACTGCTTCAATTAAAGCATTTGTCGTTATTATGCTGATTAGGAAAATTTTAAATCCTACACCAATCATATCAACAACCTGCTGAGCGTAAATAATGTAAAGCATAGTCATTACCAATGCTGTATTAGTTATTGCACCTGCTGCTCCGGCAAGTAGAATTGCTAATTTATCACCGGTTTCATTCTTTATTAAACCCTTTATAAGTTTATAAATTAAAAAGGGAGTAATCCCTATGAAAATCCTAGGCAAAATTGATATCAAAGGATTTATAAAAAAAGCATCAAAGGGTGATAAAGGTGCTAAAATTGCTCTAAGCATTGTTGTTGCTCCTGATAAAAATCCCATTAAAGCTCCTGCTTTTGGGCCCATTATTATTGAAGTAACAATAGTTGGTATAAAAATCAAAAATGCCATTGTAGCGGAAGCAGTTGGAACTGCAGTTAGTGCGACAAAAACTATTGTCAAAGCTAGCATAACTCCTAAAAAAGTGAGTTTGCGTGTTTCTGAAAAAATACTATTCATTTTATTTCCTCCTTGTTCTCGTTCTTTATTAGATACAAGACAAATCATTTATATTATAGCATATGATTAATATTTTACAAGAAAATCTTAATCACAACTAGGATGTTAGTACTTTAGTAATTCTTTTTCGTATTTTAGAATAATCATCGTTGTAAATATCTCTATCTAATTTATCATCTATAATATGTTCTACTTGGCTTATTTTCACCGGATTATCCTGAATAATATATATTTGATCTGATACTCTTAAAGCTTCATCAATGTCGTGAGTTATGAAAAGTACTGTACGATTGTCTTCAGACCAGAGTTTTAAAAATGATTCAATAATATTATTTTTGAGTTTTATGTCTAAACCTTGAAAAGGTTCATCCATAAGAAGAAGAGTGGAAGGATATGCAAAGGTTCTTGCGATAGCTAATCTTTGCTTCATACCTCCGCTTAATTCTTCCGGTTTTTTGTCGGTATAATCCTTAAGTCCCACCATATCTAAATAATAATTAATTACATCTTTTCTTTTTTTATCAGGAAAGATGTTTTTTAATATAATATCAATATTTCCATACACAGTAAGCCAAGGCATAAGTCTAGGTTCTTGAAACAAATATGATATATTTTTCTTGTCGATACCTATAATTTCTCCATCTTCATAATCTGTCAGACCGGATATTACATTAAAAAGAGTTGTTTTTCCTACACCTGAAGGACCTAAGATGCAGGTAATATTACAGGGTTCTATATTCATATTAAAATCACTAAAGATTTTTTTGTTTTCATAATTTTTTTTCAATCTATTTATTCTAATCATGTTATCAACCTTCTATTCTTTTAAATAATATTTTTACGAGTATTTCAAACATATATGAAATCAAAATTATTATAACTGTCCATGCTAGTAGTTCAGGTACCTGGAGATAAATTTTTGAATTAAATAAATTAGTACCAATACCGTATTTTGGCAAACTGAGTGCTTCTGCAGCAGCAACTACCTTCCATCCTATCCCTAAGGCTGAAGAGAATCCAGCTGATAAATAGGGAATTGAGGCCTTGATGTATACCTTTTTAAATATCTCCATCTTTCCTACATTATATAACTTACACATTTCTAAAAGTTTTTTGTCTGTATTTCTAATACCTTCGACCATGTTAGCCCAAATAATTGGAAAACACATTAAAAAACCTGTAAAAATAGGAACATTTGAACTGCTAAACCAAATTATCGCTATTATTATTATTGAAATAATAGGTGTGGTTCTGATAAAAATAATCATAGGCTCAAATAAATCGTAAGCTTTTTTATTAATCCCGCATATATAACCTAGTGATACACCTAACAAGGCGGATACTAAAAAACTTATAAAAACCCTAAAAGTTGTTGACCATACAACTATATAAAAATCAGGATTTCTAATTAAGGATACTATGGAGATTGCTACTGAAAAAGGAGATGGAAAATATATATCCTTATTTATTATCCAGTAAACAATCTGCCATAAGAAAAGCCATAAAACTATTCCTACTATTCTGTTTTTGTTAGTTTTTATAGTAGAAATTTTCATCCGGCATACTTCCTCCTATAGAAGCTGGGTTAAACTCATAAAGAACCTCTAAAAAACCATTTACTTTATCTTGTGCTTCTTGAGCTTCCTGGTAAACAATGCTGCAGTTTGGAATTGCATTTTCAGCTAATTTTGCATTTGGAAGAATTCCATTTTTTTCAACTAGCTGTCCAGCTTCCTCATAATTATTATTTACCCAATTTACGGAGGATTCATACTCTGATAAAAATTCTTCTATAAATTCAGGGTTGTTTTCAGCAAATTCTGTATTAACTACCAAGCATCCCATTGCTAAAGTACTTTCATCATTTGTTGCATTTTTCCATTCTTCGTTTAAATCTATTAATATTTTTACATTTGGATTGTTCATCATAACCTGAGTAACAAAAGGTTGAGGTAAAACAGCAATTTTAGTATCTTCTGCTATAACTTGTTGAGCTAAAGATGAATGATCCAGCATAAATTTAGCAGAAACCTTATCTGTCATTTCATTTTTATCCAGCAGATAATTAAAAGCGAATTCCGGTGTTGCACCTTTACCGCTTATAGAAACCTCTTTGCCTTCCAAGTCTTTTATGGTAGATACATCCTCAGTACCAACTACATAAATAACTCCTAATGTGTTTAATGCGAGAAACTTCACCTGTCCTTCAGTTTTGTTATAAAGTATAGATGCGGCATTAGTAGGGACAGCTGCTATGTCGATTTCGCCATTTATTATTTTTCCAGTCAAACTATCCGGTGCACCTTCAACAATATATTCTACGTTGTAATTATCATCATTTAAAGCCTTTTCGTCTATAAGTCTAATCATACCTATAGAAGTAGGTCCTTTTAATCCAGCTATAGTTACATCGGATGGTTCGGATGGTTCTTGTGTACAAGCTGATAACATCAAAACTGTTGAAATTAATACTACTAATAATAAAGATAATTTTTTATTTCTCATTTTCATTCCTCCTGTTGTTAAGTGGTTTAGTTAATGCACTTTTAACATTTACACCATTAATGCTTCCTAATTTTCCCGTAAGACTTCCAATATCATCGGTAGTTCCGTCTACTACAAGAGATATAACACTAATACCCTTTTCCTTATAGGGGATACCTAATCTACCTACTATTATACCACTATAATTAGATATTATATTATTTACATTACTTATACAGTCTAAATTTTCGACTACTATACCGATAACACCAATTCTCTCCATTTTATCACCTCATCAAAAAACTGCTCTTTGAGAGCAGTAGGATTCCATATAGTATCATACTAAAGAAAATTTCATACTTTAGCAGCTGATAAATTATGAACTCCTTGCTCTCAGGAAAACCCTTAAGCTTAGATAATTGTTAAATAATTAACATTACAACTAAAATATAACATAATTTGAATTCAAATGCAATAATTTATCACGAAAAATACAATCCGACTTAAAACAATTCATTGAAAAGCTTTAAAGCCTTTAAAATGAATAGATATAACAAATACAAAAAGCTAAGAGATAATATTTATCAAATAAAAACCAATAAAATTATTTGGGAAAATATTTTTATAAAATTTTTGGAATTTATAATCATTAAATATTAAAAGCGAAAATATATAGAATTTATTTAATTTATACAAGAAAAAATGTTAAATAAATAACATAAATGTTTATCTTTTAATTGGATAATAAGAAAGATATATGCTAAAATTTAACTATATATATATATAACATAAGGAACTGACGGGAGATTTAAATGAAATTTGAAACATATATAAAAAGCAATACAGAGATTAATATTAATAAAGAACAGCTCAAGGCTATTAACCATAAAAAAGGAAATGGATTAGTATTAGCAACAGCAGATTCCGGAAAAACAACGGTTATAGTATCAAGAGTAGGCAAACTTATCTCTGAAAATGAAAATATTAATATTCTTACAATCACTTTTTCGAAAATGGCAGCTCTAGAAATGGAAAAAAGATTTGTTAGTATTTTTGGTGAAAAATATAAAAAAAATGGAAAATTTTCTACTATTCACTCCTTTGCTTATAGATTGGTAATAAAATATTTTAGGAAAAAAGGCATGAGAGTAGAATTACTCAAGGATAAATTCAACATAATAAATGAAATAGTAAAAGACGTTTACAATAAAGAAAGATATCAAAATACTAATAAAGAAGAAATTGAAAATATATCAAATAAGCTTTCATATTTCAAAAATATGCTTT